>JAFGVN010000153.1 GCA_016937975.1 Clostridia bacterium | reverse complement strand
TCTTGTGACTGAAGAATAATTGAAAAGGAATCCTTAGGGATTCCTTTTACTATGCATTACGATTAAGTTCTGTTTAAGGTTAAGGTGGTTATATGTTAAAGGAATATAAAAAAAAGAGTGAAACAATTGATTTTGCAAATGTATTTAGGTAGTATAAACTTGTCGCTAAATTGTTACATAAATCAAGGATGTAATGTGATATACTTAGTGCCATAGGGAAGTTATCGAGAAAATGGAGATGAAACATGAAAAAATTATTGATTTTTATGCTGGTTGCTTCAATGATTTTTGCTGTTGGATGTTCAAAGGACAACGCAAATAATGAAAAAGCAACTGAAAATGACACACAGGAAGAACAAACAACCAATCCATTGGATGATTTAGGTTTAGATTATACAACTGGCTTAAATGAAGAAGGTTTTTTTGAAAATGTTCAAGCAAGTGATGTTGTAACTTTAGGAGATTATGTTGGTATTTCAGTACCAAGTTCATATCATACAATCAGTGATGAAGTTGTTATGGGTAACATTGAAAAAATGATTGCAAGTTTTTCGACTACAAATGAAATTATGGATCGTGCTGTAGTAGATGGCGATACATTAAACATTGATTATGTTGGTAGCATTGATGGTGTACCGTTTGATGGTGGTAGTACAAATGGTGGTGGTACAGAAGTTACTATTGGTGTTACAAGCTACATTGATGATTTCTTAGAGCAATTAATTGGACATACACCTGGTGAAAGTTTTGATATCAATGTTACTTTCCCAGTAGATTATGGTGTAGATACATTAAATGGCAAAGAAGCAACTTTTGCCATTACAATCAACCATATTGTTGAAACCATTGTACCGGAGTTGACAGATGCATTTGTAAAAGAAAATCTTTCAGAAATGTATGAAGTAAACACTGTGGAAGCGCTTAAAACTTTAATTAGAAATGATCTACAAGAAAATGGTATCAAGTCATTTATTCAAGACTATTTGATTAATAACACGACCGTTGCATCAGTACCTGAGTCAGTGATGACCTATCAAGAAAATATTATGAAAAACTACTATGAAATGAGTGCGACTTCTTACGGTATGGATGTAGAAACATTCTTGGCTTCATATGTAGGCTATGATTCATTAGAAGCTTTGATTGAGGCATCATCGGACCAATTATTGCAACAGGCTGAATTTGCAATGACTATTCAAGCAATCGCTGAGCAATCTGGTCTTGTTGTATCTGATGAAATTATGAAAGCATATTTCTTAAAATATACAGGTTCAGAAGATTTTGCTCAATTTGAATCAATTTATGGCTTACCATACTTAAAAAACTCTATTTTACAAGAAGCTGTTTTAGATTATTTAGTTGAATCAGCTGTTATGGCAGAGTAAAATTTACCTCCACATGATGTGGAGGTTTTTTAAAATAAAAGAAAAATTCCTAAGAATAGTTTCAGAAAATCTGATTTTGAATATAAGAAAAAGCTTGTAAGTTTTAACTTCTAGCGATATGATAATCTTGAAGGTTAACACTATATAAAACTGGAGAAATTATGTCTGACGAACACAAAAAATTCCATATCCACGATGATGATGATTGTGGTTGCGGCCATGATCATGACCATGATCATGACGATTATGTTACTTTAACTTTGGAAGATGGTACAGAATTAGAATGTCCTATTATTGAGATTTTTGATATCGAACCATATTCTTACATTGCTTTATTACATCCAATTGATGAAACTGCATTGCTTTATAGATTTGAAGATTATGAAGATGGTTCAATTGAAATTACAAGTATAGAAAGCGATGAAGAATTTGAAAAAGTAGCAGAATACATGAACCAATTAATGGAAGAAGAAGAATAGAATCTGCATTGCAGATTTTTCTTTTTTTTTGCAAAGCGTCGAGCATCTCTAAGATTCTTTTGTTAGATGGAAGTTTTTATATTCAATGATAGGGTATATAAGGATTGTGAGGTGACAAACATTATTAGAGGTGCTTATGAAATTTTTTAAGAAATTTAGCGGGAGAATTATTTTTGTAGCAGTCATTGCATTGATGATATATTCAGTGCTTGTTGGCTTTATGAATTACACTACTGCAAAGAATGCCTTGGTAGAAAAAGGGAAAATAAATCTTAAAAATGGTGTTTTAATGGCGAAAGATTATATTGAAGTTCAATATGACGCTGTAAATGCTGGTGTTCTAACTGAAGCAGATGCCATGGAAAGCATCAAGGAAACCTTGCTGGGACCTATGGATGAAAATAATACAAGAATATTGCATCAGAAAATTGATTTAGGAAAGAATGGTTATTTTATCATTTATAATAAAGAGGGTTATGAAATCATGCATCCCACTTTGGAAGGGTCATATGTTTATGATGTCGTTGATTATAGTGAAGAGCAGAAAGCTGTAGTAAAAGAACAAATAGAAGTTGGACTCAATGGAGGTGGATACACCTATTATACTTGGACATTTCCTTATTCTACAAAGGTCGGTGAAAAAGTATCTTATGTTTCTTATATGCCAGAATGGCAGTGGGTTATTGTAGCAACAGCTTATGAAGATGATTTCATCGAAGATGCAAAATTAATCGTTAGAGATGTGACACTTTTTAGTATCGGTTTAATTGTTATTTTGTCATTTGTTTTGTCTTTCTTCATACAAAAATTGACTCAACCTTTGAGAAAAATCGTTAAAGGTATGGAAAATATCTCAAAAGGTGTTTTAGAAAATATTCATATTTCTAAAAGTAGTGAAGAAGTTGAAATACTCTCCAAGGGATATAATCAAATGATCGATTCGTTGGTTGTAGCCAAGGATGCCATAGATAAGAAAACTATGGAGTTAAAGATTCTCGCTTATCATGATACTTTGACTGGATTGCCAAACCGTATGGCTATGAAGAAAAGTGTTTCTAAATTCTTAGATGAAAGAATCAGCGGAATTTTTATTTTAGTGGATATTGCAAATCTGCAATCCATTAATTCAACACTAGGCTATCAACAAGGTGACCTAGCGATTAAAACTTTAAGCGGGTATCTGAAAAGTTATGAATCAGATCAAAATTTTGTGGCTCGTTCAGGTAGTAATGAATTTTCAGTTTGGTTAACAGAAACAGAAGAGAAAAACATCCATCAAATTGTTGTGGATTTAGTTGAAAAGTTAAAGGACAATTTTAAATTTGAAGGCTATAAGCCTTATGTTGATATTCATTCAGTTTATTTTCATTATAAATCTTCGGATACAGATAATTTTGAAATGATTTATGAAAAGGTATCTACAGCTATGCATCTTGCAAAAAAAGATAATGATTTTAAAATTCATTCTTATGATGAAACCATGAAATCAAAACTCGAATATGAAGTTTCGATGCGTTCATTGATTAATAAAGGGATTCAACAAAAGGAATTTGTACCTTATTATCAGAAAAAGGTGAATTATGTAACTGGTGAAGTCTTGGGTTTTGAAGCACTTGCAAGGTGGTTTTCCAGTGAATTGGGATTTGTGCCTCCAAATGTTTTTATTCCATTTTTAATTAAATTCAACAAGGAAGCGATGTTTTTAGATTTGTTTATGGAGATTGTTTTGAACGACCTTCATGAGTTACAAGAAAGATATGGTGAACATATGTCGGTATCGATCAATGTATCCTCAAATTATTTTTTAGCAGAAGGCTTTGTTGAAAAAGTTAGGGACGTAGTAGAGCGATATCATGTTAAACCAGGTCATCTCATTTTTGAAATAACGGAAGATGTCATTATTGGTGATACAAAAATGGCAGCAAGTATTGTTTCTGAACTTCATAAAATTGGCATCAACGTTTCCATTGATGATTTCGGCACAGGATATTCCTCTCTTAATTATCTGCTAACTTTGAATCCAGATGAAATTAAAATTGATAAAAGTATTGTGGATCAAATTTTAACCTCTGACAAAAGTTTTTACCTTTTCAACACTGTTTGTGAAATGGCTGAAACCTTTGGTTATCATATTGTTGCAGAAGGTGTGGAGACCTTAGAACAAATAGAAAAAATTAAAGAAACCAGTTTGACGACCATTCAAGGATATTATTATTCTAAACCAGAACCTCTTGAAAATTTAAAATAAAAAGAAATCAGGTTTGCACCTGATTTCTTCAATTTTTGAATGATTTGGGTAAATCTTATACCTTTAAAAAACTATTAAACAAACATACTTAACTATTCAAACAATACTTTCTTAAAACTTATAACGTTGTAACACACTACTCATTAAACTTAAAACTGTTTATATAAACGTAACACTTGAAACAAACTTTCTACCAAATCATTCAAAGGAAAAATTCTTCCTAGTCTTCTTATACCCGGCAAATAGATTTCTAAACATTAATTTTAAAATTATTTACCAAGTTTTTAAAAGTTTGAGATAGGCGTCATAGGTTTCAGTGAGTTGCTTATTATTTTGCATTTCGAGGTTTAGGTTATTAATGAGATTGCTCAATTCAATTTTTGTAAGACATATTGCATTGGCATCTTTAAAATACCTTATGTAGATGTTTAAGATATCCAATAGCAATGTTTCATTTTCAATGGAACTCCCTGTATATTGGGTTAAAACAATGTGAACGAGCTTTAAAACATCAAACTCTTTTAAGTAAGGTACCTTATTGCTATAATGCAATTTCAGTAAATGCCATATGCCATGGTAAAAATATGCGTTAACTGGAACTTCAAAGACTGCATTGTAATAATATTCATATGCAGGTTGTACGTATTCCTTACCTTTTGACTCCAATAATAGACCGTATTTATAGTAGGATTCTGAACAGGGATAGCTTGAAAATTCCTGACAAGTTTCACTAATTTTTTTATTGAGCTTCTTATAATCTTCAGTATCCTTATAGATTTTATGATGTGACTGATAAAATAGATCCATGCGTTTCATTTGATTCTCATAAATCATCAGTTCTGATCCCTTTGCATAAAAATATTTTGAGGCATAAGCGGGATGTAAGAAATGCTCAATGATTTCATTTTCTTTTTTATGAACGAATTGTAGTGTTTCAAGTTGAGAAGAAAAATCAGAGGCGTTCTGGGTTGGAAAATCCGAAATGATGGCTTTAAAATAATCATCATTTTTAAAATATTCATAGATTTCTAAAACATCTTTTCTAGTTTCGTAGGCAAAGCAATCGGTAACATAAGAAAGTTCCAAATGGTCTTTTAAATAGTGGATCAAAGCACGATGGAAAAGCGTTCCTATATTATTCAGGGCCATAGGGTTACCTTTTTCAAGTGAAGCATAGAAATAGGACATCACTTGTGAGAATTTACTGTATTTTAACCTATGACGTTCAATGTTGGTCATAGTACCAACACTCCATAGGGTAGAACCAAAACCTTCATCTGCAGCCTTATGGAAAAGTTCTAAGGCTTTCTTTTTATCTGGTTCGATGTAATTGTATCCATAAAACAACATATTTCCTAATTCGTTGTAAATCAGTGGATTGACATCTCTTGTGTTTTCCATATGGGCATGCATGGCAATGGCACCAATGGTACAACTCGCACTATATGAGGTTACAATGTCCAAGTATTCATAGACATGCTTGTGTTTTAAATGCTTACGGATTATAAGTTGATGAAGTGCTTCAAGTTCAGGGGCTAAGGCAGCTTTTCTTGAAGGTTGATAATCCAGTAAACAGGCTTCGATTTTTTCAAAGTCACCAATATGAAAAGCCCAAAGGATTAGGGTTACCAATAGAAAAGCAGAATCATAACGAGAAGATTCAAAGAGAATATGATGAATTATTGGATGCTCTTCAAGTTCAGAATCTTCGTTAAGAATGGTTTGAATCAAACGCATAAAAGCTTCTTCGTTATGTTTTTTCAAATAATATTCTGCATTTGAGATCATCTCATTTAAAAAATCCATATTGAAAGCTTCAAGAAACCTTTTTCTGAATTTTGATTCTAATCGTTTTGTATCAGTTGCTCTAGAAAAGATGTTGGATAACCGAGAGGAATTATTATTTTGAGTTGCTATAATGATTTGATTTTCTTCTAGACTAAAAAAACTTAATGGGAAGAAAGCCAAAAGAAAAGCTTTTTGATTGATTGTTTGACCAAGTAAATATTTATATTGATGATGAATAATATTGTAAAACAATTCATTTTTAAGATACGTTAAGTGTGTACGCATAAAAACCTCCAAGCTTATATGTATATTATAAAATGGATTCTGTGTAAGTGCAAAATTTATATATTTACTCTAAGAGACTCTAAGAATTATGCTTAATTTAGAGTGAAATCATCACTCTAAGGATTAGAAAGTGGGGTTAATATGCAACGATTGATTTTAAAGGTTGATGAAGGAAAAGAAAATATGGCGTTTAGACAACACATCATGGCTTTTGCCAATGAAATGGATTTGGAACTTGTCATTTTAAGGCGTCCTCAGAATCCACAATCTTTAAATTCCTTTGATGATTTATTGAAAATTGAAAATGTCGATGCGGAGCAATTGATTCGAATAGAGAACCTGGGTTTTCAACTGAAAGCATCTTATAAAATGCTAAGTTTAAATGAGAACGTCAGCAAAGTTTACAACTATGTCGAAGGAGAAAAATTAGGAGAAGACATGAAGTGGTCTGATGGTATGCTCCTGGACGACGCTTATTACTTGGAACCATCCTTAGGTGTTCACTTTGGTGAAAGTCAAACGTTCATTGATTCAAAGGATTTTCTCAAAGTAGATAAAATAGCCAGACGCTATCCATTTCTTTTCTTTGATTTTGACGACCAAGTGATGTATGCAACAGATTGGTTTTGTTTACCAGCGACAATGAAAAAGGAGTTTGTAGAAGATCTTGGAAAGGTTCAAGCGATACTAAGAAAATACAATTTGAATCTTACTTTTGATATGACTGGGTTTGATGGGCATTTGAATTTGGAAAAGTGCTTCTTGGAAAAGGATAAAATCTTTTTTAAAAAAATCTTAGGATAATACAATCTCATTATGAGAATATTCAGAAAACAATCTCATAATGAGATTGTTTTTTAGGGTTTCAGTCTCATTATGAGAATATCATTGGATAGAGGCATTCATTTTGTTGGCACGCAACTTGCAGTATAAAAGGTAGGAGGTGCATTATGAATGTTCATGAATTAAGAAAAGAAATTATTGGTAATCAAACGAAAATACAAACACCATTTGGTGAAAGAGTGATCACTTATGCAGATTATACAGCATCAGGAAAGAGTCTGAAATTCATTGAAAAGTACATGATTGAATTGCAAAAGGTATATGCCAATTCCCATACAGAGGAAAGTATGACGGGAAAAACCATGACTGAAATAGTGCATCTGGCGGAACGAAATATTAAAAAGGCTTTTAATGCATTAGACGAAGACTATATTATTCCAGTAGGTACTGGGGCAACAGGTGCCATACAAAAATTAGCCAGTATTTTAGGCATTTATTATTCTCCAAGATTAAAAGAGAAAGTTGAAAAGCATTTGTCTCAAAGAGAATCACTGATATGTACCAATGATTGTGTAGATCATTTTTTCAAAGATATTGATATGAAAAAACCGGTCATTTTTATATCTGCCTACGAGCATCATTCCAATGATCTTATTTGGCGTGAAAGTTTTGCAGATGTTGTTGAAATCAACTTAACTTGTGAAGGTTTGTTTGATTTAAAGGATTTAGAAGCGAAAGTTTCAGATCCAAAATATAAAGATCGTTTAAAGGTTGGTTCCATTTCAGCCGCATCCAATGTGACTGGTGTGAAATCACCCATATATGATATTGCAAGAATTCTACATGAGCATGATGCCTATGCTTGTTTTGATTTTGCAGCCTCTGCACCTTATGTTGACATCAACATGAATAAAGATGAAAAAAGTTATTTTGACGCAATCTATGTATCATCCCATAAGTTTATTGGTGGACCAGGTGCCACAGGTCTTTTGGTAATCAATAAGAGATTGTATGATGAAAATGGTTCTCCAACCATTGCAGGTGGTGGTACAGTAGATTACGTTAGCTCTCTGGGGTATGACTTTGTACATGATGTTGAAGCTAGAGAAATGGCAGGAACACCAGGCATTCTGCAGATTATTAAGGCCTCTTTGGCAATAGAATTAAAAGATCATATAGGTATAGAAAACATTGAAAGTATAGAGGAAAAGTATATTACCTATGCCTTCAATCGTCTTTTAACCCATGAAAAAGTACATGTCTTGGGACCCCATGATCCTAAAGAGCGCATCAGTATTATGTCTTTTAACATTCGTCATAAAGAAGGTTACTTACACCATAAATTTGTAACCAAGCTCTTAAATGATCTCTTTGGTATCCAGTCTAGAGCTGGTTGTGCTTGTGCTGGACCCTATGGACATCGATTACTGGATGTAGATGCAGAGCACTCCATGCGCTATAGAGATGTTGTATTAAAAGGATATAGCTCTTTAAAGCCAGGTTGGGTAAGAGTAAATTTCCATTATGCCATGAGTTTAGAAGAAGTTGCATTTATTGTGGATGCCATTGAATTTATTGGAAAATATGGTTATTTATTTATTCAAGAATATATAATGAATTTAAGAAATGGCATGTGGGAAAAGAAAGATTACCATGAAGTCAATGAATTTGTTGAAAATTTCGGATTAAAGTCTAGTTTATCCTTATTGGAAAAAGATGTTTTTGATGAAAGTGATTTAAATCATCATGAGTTGTATCGAGAGTATATGGAAATGGCTCATGCAAAGGCATTACAATTGGAAGAGACCTATACACCTTGTGAAGGACATTTTGAAGCTTCTGAATTAGATGATTTAAGATGGTATCCTGTAGCCTCAATGATATAAACTAAAAAACCAATCAGATACATCGTATCTGATTATTTTTTTGTGTTTTGGGTAAAAATAAAATGAAAGCAGGTGATGTTATGACACCGAGAAAAAAACTCTCAGATATGACTGAAGAAGAGCGAAAGACACTTCAAGAAGAATATCTTAAAACCATGGAAGCAAAGCTAAAAAAATCAGAAAAGGAAATATGGTTTGTGCATGAAAAAGAAAAATCCCATTTATACAATTGACGTGGAAGTTACACGTCTTTTATTTTGTTAAGGGTGAAAAAAATAGCCCCAAAAGGCTATTCGATGACGATATGTGGATTTTCATAAATATCCGTTTTAAAATATAAGACACTGTTTAAAAATAATCTAACGGTCATATCCAAAGCAATTGCCAAGAAAATAATATTAACAGACCAATTAAAAACGAAGGCACTGAGCATTGCAATAGGAACTCTAACCACATAAATACCAATACCAGCAGCATACATAGGCAATTTAGTATAGCCTGCACCTCTTAAGGCACCCCCTAAAACGCCTGCGACATTTTGAGGGACTTGTGCAAGACCACAGAAAATCAGATAAATGACTGCTCGATGAATGAGATTTTGATCCTGTGTCATAATGCCTAAAACTTGTTTTGGTAAAAACACGAGGATACTACCACCGAAAATAGATAAAATAAATGCCCATTTTACAATTTCCTTAAAGTATGTTTTAGCTGTTTTAGGATCGTGAGCACCAAGATATCTACCAACAAAAGCAGTTGCAGCGATTTGGAAACCTGCCATAGGCATATAAGCTAGACTTTCAGCTTGTAATCCCAATTGATAAGACGCATAAGCATCATTTCCATAGGTTAGAATTGATCGTATGATTAATATGGAACTAATATTCCAAAATAGTGACTCTATTGCTGTAGGAATACCCGTACTGTAAACACTTTTAAGAATAGGTTTTGTAAATTGAAAGAATGACCATGGCGTTGCACCACTGATTAAGCCTTTCTTTCTGACGAGGAAGTACAAACCCATTAATGCTGCTAGACCTTGTGAGATGACCATAGCATAAGCGGCACCTTTTAGGCCTAATTCAGGGAAACCTAAAAGACCTTTAACTAATACAATGCCAACGAAAGCATTGGTAATATTCATAAAGATTGAAATCACCATTGGGGTAAAGGCATCTCCCTTACCTTGCAAGATTCCAGAGATAATAATGACAATGCCTAAAAATGGCATACCAAATGCAACAATTCGCAATACTGAAATTGCAGTACTGAGTAGTGAATCCTTAGCACTGAAAATTGAGAGCCAAAATGATGGAAAAACAAGCATTGTTGTTAAGAATAAAACAGAAATAATGAAGATGGAACCAATGGTTTGTTTGATGGTGTCCTTCACACGCATTTCATCTTCTGCACCAACAGCTTGAGCAGTGACAACTTGTGCACCAATTCCAATACCTTTGTATACTGACCATATAATACCACGAACTCTAGTGGCCAATCCCATTGCACCAATGGCTACTGAACCAAGATTTCCTATTAAAGCCATTGAAATGAATCCTACCATCATTTCCAAAACGCTGGATAATAATATTGGCATAATCATCTTAAATATGGCGATGCGCATTTCTAATTTTTTTGTCATAATGACCTCATTTTAAACTGTTTCGACTTCCTAAACAGTTTAACAGAGTGAAAATTCTAAATCAATAAAAAACTTATCAATAATAAATATATTTTGTTCATAATTGAATCAATTGAACCCCTTTGCTTACGAAAGGAAAAGGAATAATGAACAATGAGGAAAGAAAAGCACTTCTATAAAGAAGTGCCTGTTGGAATCGATAGAATTGTAAATATTGGGGTATATATGCTAAATCTTCTAAGCCTTTATGGCTGTTAAGTCCAAAGAGGAAGTTACTAAGAGGGTAATCATATCCGCAACTTCTTCTGTTGTTAAAATAAAGTTGGAGTCAAACCAGTTTTGAATTGCTCCTATGCAACCGTTTAATGTAAAGGAAGATATTAATTGAATTCTTGCCAAGTCGATGGTGGTTTCGTATGCAATAAATGAGAGCATTCTGTCATAAACAAGACCGATGATTCGCTTTGGAAAGGCATTACCGACCCGATCGTGTAAAAGTATTCTGCTGATTTTTTCATTTTCCTTAATGAAAACCAGAATGTCATAAGCCAAGGGATAGATTTCATCTTGAATACGATTGGTGTAATTGATATCTTGCATAACTTTTTCAACATACTCATCTTCAATGCTTTTTAGAAGGGCGTATTGGTCGGCATAATGCTTGTAAAAAGTACCACGATTTACATCAGCTTTTTCACAGAGTTCTTTAATGGTAATACTTCCAATATTCTTTTCTTCTAACAAATCAATTAAACTTTCTTTTAAAAAGAGCTTGGTATATTTAACACGTCGATCTTCAGATTGGCTCATAGTTCCTCCTCAAATAACTGAAATATGAATTTATTTCAACATTTTGGGTTAATGTGTTTATTAAATAACGTAGAACAAATATCTGTTTGTTGCTATTATAACATAAAGTACTTAAAATAAACACTGTAATAGATAATACACACGATGTACGATAAGGAGGTGTGTTGTGGATTATATTTTAAAAGGCATCATAAAATTTAGAAAAACGATTTTAATTTTCTTCGCTATAATTATTCTACTGAGTTTGGCTTTATTATCAGAAACCTCTGTTAATTATAGAATTGTAGATTATTTGCCTCAAGAAGCTAATTCAACTCAGGCGATTAAAATATTAGAGCAGGAATTTGAAGATGGTTTTCCAAATCTTAATGTTATGATTCGAAATGTAACCATTCAAGAAGCATTGTATTATAAAAATGAGCTGACTTTGATTCCAGGGGTAAAATCAGTTCTGTGGTTAGATGATCTTGTAGGTCAATCTTATTTGGAAAAGACACCTGTAGAATTCATGGACAGAGCCTTAACCGAAAACTATTATAAAGAAAAAACGGCTTTATTTTCCCTTGTCATAAAAAATGGTATGGAAACAGCTTCTACAGAAGCTATTTATGATTTAATTGGTGAAAATAACTCAATTAGTGGTGATGCCCTTTACAATGCAAGTATTCAAAACAATTCAAGTGCAGAAGTCTCCAATGCCATGATGATTTTAATACCAATTTTGATTTTTATGTTGGTTATTGCAACAAGATCTTGGATCGAGCCAATTTTCTTCTTGATTACCATTGGTATAGCGATTCTTATTAATATGGGATCAAATGCTTTTTTCGGCGAGATTTCTTTCATTACCAATACCGTAAGTCCAATTCTCCAATTGGCAGTATCGATGGATTATGCAATCTTTTTATTACATAGTTTTTCCGATAAAAGAGATCGATATGAACCAAAGGAAGCTATGTATTTAGCGATGAAAGCTTCTTTACCAACTGTTGCTGCCAGTGCATTAACAACGATGATTGGTTTTTCAGCATTGATATTCATGCGATTTGGCATTGGTTCGGATTTAGGCATTAACCTACTAAAAGGAATTTTTTTAAGTTTTGTTTCAGTCATGGTATTCTTGCCTGTGATTACCCTGGTATTTCATAACTGGATTGATAAAACCATGCATAAAGATTTTATGCCACATCCAGGACGCATCAGTCAATTTCTTTTGAAGGTAAAAGTACCTTTATTACTGATTGCCATTGTCATTGTTTTACCTGCTTTCTTTGCACAATCACAAGTTGAATTCTTATATGGTATGGATTTCAATACAGAAGGCGCAAGATCCACTGTAGATAAGGCTAAAATTGAAGAGATGTTTGGCAGTGAACATGCCTTATTACTTTTAGTGCCTCGCGAGGATCTCATGAAAGAGAAAGCTTTGTCTGAAGCACTAATGAATTATCCTTTCGTCACCCAAGTCATGTCCTTTGCTGAAAGTGTTGGTACCGAAGTTCCAGATGTTTACTTGGATGAAGCAATACTCAATCAGTTCTACAGTGAACATTATGCAAGAATTATTTTGTATTCCCATTTGACCCAGGAAAGTGAAGCTAATTTCAATCACATTGATGAGCTTCTTGAGACCGCATCAAAGTATTATGATGAATATTATTTAACGGGTCAAACACCTACTCTAAATGATATGAAAAAAGTAGTTTCTGTAGACACCGGTCGCATTAACTTAATAGCCGTTGTAGGTATTTTTATTGTTCTACTTTTAACTTTTAGATCCTTGGTATTGCCATTAATTTTGATTTTTACCATTGAATCAGCTATTTGGATAAACTTATCTGTACCTTATTTTAATGATACAGCCATTAGTTTCATCGGGTATCTGATCATCAGTACTGTACAGCTAGGTGCTACGGTGGATTATGCCATCCTCATGACCCATCGCTATATGGATAACCGTAAGGTTGAAAGTAAGAGAGAGGCCATGTGGCATGCCCTTAAAAATAATATCGCAGCTGTATTAATTTCTGCAACCATTCTTGCAACCGCTGGATTTGCTTTGGCTGCAACGAGCCAACAACCTGTTATTCAAGACTTAGGTTTGTTACTGGGAAGAGGAACCGTTTTATCCTTCACAATGGTTGTAACGGTATTACCTGCATTGTTGTTGTTATTAGATGGATGGATTAAAAGAACCACGTTGAATCATAGATTCTATGAAAATAAGGAGGTAAAATAATGAAGAGAGTTTTGGTTTTGATGCTGTCATTCCTCCTACTGATCAGTAGCAGTATAGTCTTGGCAGAAGAGTCAGAAGGTTATAAGGATGAAACCATATATGTTATTTTAAATGGAGATGGTTCCATAAATAATACAATTGTTGTGAATGGTTTACATGGTTTGAATAAGGACTATGGTGCCTATAGTGCCTTGGAAAATTTATCAAACCTAGAGGACTTGTCTTATGAAAATGGACAATTAAACCTTTCATCATCACCAAGTCATTTTTATTATTCCGGGCAAGTTGTGAATCCAGAATTACCATGGAAATTTGAGCTAAGTTACTTTTTAGATGGCCAGGAAATTTCGATTTCTGATTTGCCAGGTGCAACGGGACACTTAGAAATCCACATGGATGTTCAAAAAGGTAATGAGGATTTGGAAATGTTCTTTGACAGCTTTGCACTGCAAGTGAGTCTAGCCATACCAAAGGATGTAATCAGTTCTTTAGAAGCGGAGTATGCAACAGTGATCGATGCTGCAGGTCAAAAGCAAATTGCGTATGTTGTTTTACCAGGACAAGAAAAAACGTTAAAACTATCAGCTGATGTCCATGATTTTGAAATGAGTGCCATTTCCTTAAATGCCATAAAAATGGTTTTTGATTTTCAAGTGGATACATCACAACTTTCAAATGAATTGACTGCTTTAAAAGAGGCTGTTTCACAATTGAATTCTGGTGCAGTTGAATTATCAGAAGGTCTTAATCAATTATCCGATGGATTAAACACTTACACCCGTGGATTAAGAGCTTATGCAGATGGTGTAAATGCTTTTGCTGATGAAGGGCAAGCTTTAGTAGGTGGCTTATCTGAAATTGTGAATGGTTTAAAGGGAATGTCACAAAATGGATTACCCTTGAAAGTAGGTGTAGAAGCTTTAGAAGAGAATGCCTTTATACAAGCCAATGGACAGTTGATACAAATGGGTATGACCGATGTTGTTCTCACAAAAGAAAACTATCAAATGGTTTTAAGTGACCCTGCTTTTGCACCCCTCTTGGAACAATTGGAACAAACAGTACAATTAACCCAAGGACTGCAAGATTATTTCGCAGGTGTCGATCAACTGGCAGCAGGCTCAAATTCGATTCTTACGGGTTTATCAGAGTATGTTGGCAATGCAAAAGCCTTGGGTCAATCAGCGAATGAATTGTATTTAGGGGCTTCAGAAATTAATGAAGGTTTAAAAGCTTTAGTGCTAGGTATGAAAACTTATCAAGAAGGTACGGAGACTTTTGAAGCGGAAACCAATCAAATGGATGCTCAAATGGCAGAATCCATTGAACAAATGCTTTCAGAATTCAATCATGATGATTCAAAGTTAATTTCATATACATCTTCTGAGAATCAATTTGTTCATTCTGTTCAATTCTTAATGAAAACAGAAGCTGTGAAAATTGAGGTTGAAGATCATTATGTGGAACCAATACCAAAAAAAGAAAGTTTTTGGACTAAAGTAAAACAATTGATCCAATCAATTTTTTAAACCGCTTATGTCAATAAATCGACCACTTACACAAGGTGGCTCGATTTATTTTTTTTTTACGTTTATACTAAAAATGTAAAGAGAAGAGGAGTGGCGGAAGAAATGAAATTTGAATTAGATATAAATCCATCTTACATTGAAGTAAAAGTAGTGATTCAGGCACCTAAAATGAATACAGAGGTTTCATCCATAATTGATAAAATAGAATCTCTGAATAGTGTTATTATTTCTGGGAAGCAAGAGACACAAATTTATGTATTAGATGCTATGGAAATAGATTGCTTTTATACTTTAGGCAGAAAAGTATATGCATCAACTTCTGAGCAAACCTTTGAAGTAAAGCAAAAACTATATGAACTGGAAGAGATTGTGCCAAAGGATAGATTCATAAGGATCTCCAAATCTGCCATTGTCAACATTCTTAAAATACATAAGATTAACATGAGTTTCAATGGGAGTCTCGTTGTTCAATTTAAAAATAAGAAGGAAGAAATCATTTCCAGAAGGTATGTGAATGCTGTGAAAAAATTTATCAACTTAGGAGGAGAAAAATGAAATATTATCTTAAACAAGTGATGATACGTGGACTCATTGGCATGCTCATAGGTCTGGCAATGGGTTATACGGTAATCTTGGGTATGTCCCTGTCAAATGGGACCTTGGTCATAGAGTCAAAGGTGGTTTTATTCAATTATCTAGCAGCCATAGCAGTTGGCTTTTATATGGCAGCGAGCACCGTCATTTTTGATGTTGAGGAATGGAGCTTGATGAGACAGACGTCGATACACAGCTTAGTGAATCTACCATATTTGTGGGTTGCTGCTAAGATTCATTGGATGCCAGAACAAACAGCAGGAAGAATTGTCTTTATCTTATTCTACTTTTCCTTTTATGCTGCAATATGGCTAGGTTTTAAATTATATTGGTCTCATAAACTCAAAGACCTAAATGCAGAATTAAAGATGTTTATTGAACATCAGGAGGCTTAAAATGATTGCAATAGAAGTAAAAGAACTGGTTAAAACCTATGGCGAATTGAAAGCGGTCGATGATGTGAGTTTACGGATTAAAGAAGGTGAAATATTTGGTCTGCTAGGTCCCAATGGTGCTGGCAAATCTACATTAATGGAATGTATGGCAGGCTTGAAAAAATATGATAAAGGTCAAATTTTAATTGAAGGTCAAGATGTAAATCAACTTGGGAAAAAGCTATACAACACCATTGGTGTACAACTCCAGGAAACTGCTTATCCGGAACATCTAAAGGTAAAAGAATTGTGCAAATGGTTTTCTGATTTATATGAAAAACCTGCAGATTACAATGAACTTTTGAAGAAATTTCATCTGAGTGATAAGGCGAATAATTATGTTAATACCCTTTCAGGGGGTCAGAGACAAAAGATTGCAATCATACTCGCTTTAATTGGAAAACCTCATATTCTCTTTTTAGATGAACTTACAACAGGATTAGATCCTAATTCAAAAAAAGAAATGTGGGCAGAAATTAAAGCTTTAAAAGAAGTAGGTTTAACGATTTTCTTAACGACGCACAACATGGAAGAAGCAAGTTATTTATGTGATCAAATTGCTGTTCTTGATGAGGGGAAACTTCTTTTGGTAGATACTTTAGACCAAGTCATTGCTTCGACACAGTTGAATCATGAAGTATCCTTTAAAGCTGGTATAGAAGAAATGCAACAATTAAAAAGTGTTTTGAAAATAGAGGCGGAAGTCGAATTTATTCAAGAAACAGTGAAGGTATCATCTTCTCATGAGGACCTGATTACTCATGTGGTATTAGCTTTGAACCATTATAAGATTCCTTATGAAAAAATACAGATGAAATCTCCAACATTAGAAGATGCATATTTAAAACTAACAGGAAAATATTGGGAGGTATGATCATGAAGAAACTTGTTTCGACCATTAAAGTTGAATGGTCTTTAAATATAAGAAATTTTTTAAATGTTTTTTTCTCTCTTGTTTTTCCTGTGATGATGCTTTTGCTCTTTGGCAGTATCTATGGCAATGAACCTTCAACTTATTATGGAGGGTATGGCTCGGTGGATGTTTTAACCCCAGGTTATTTAGGTATGGTTATTGCCGTAGCCGGGTTAATGACTTTGCCCATTACTTTGTCTCAGTATAGAGAAAGAAAAATTTTAAAACGTTTTAAGGCAACACCCATGGGTCCGAAGGAAATTCTAATCTCACAATTTGTAGTGAATACAGTCGTTACAATGATCAGTTCTTTGATTCTTATTGTTGTCGGTATCATTGTTTTCCATTTAAAATTTTATGGCAATGTGTTGCTCATGTTATTGGCTTATCTTCTTGTTGTGATTAATTTGTTTTCACTTGGTTTGTGTATCGCAAGTATTTCAAAAAATGCCAAAGCAGCATTAGCCATATCCTATGTGATTTATTTTCCGATGTTGTTTTTGTCAGGTGCTACCTTACCCTTGGAGTTCATGCCTAATGGTATTAAAATGATTTCAAAAGGCCTTCCATTAACTTATGGTGTAGAATTAATGAAAGGACTTTGGCTTGGAAAAGCTTTATCGGATTTTACTATGCATATTGGTGTTTTGTTGCTTTTAAGTTTAGTATTGATCATAATTTCTTACAAAACCTTTAAGTATGAATAATATTTGAAAAACTATGACATTGTGCATAGTTTTTTTATTTGTTGTATGGACTTAAGACAACTGATAACAAGGGTTTAGGAGTTTTCTTTCGCTTCATTAGGGACAGAAGTTGAAAAAAATAATTTAAAAGTATTGACAAGGTGGTTAAAAACAGATATCATTAATTTGTAATCATTACAAATTTAAAATAAATACAAATTGAGAGAATTATTAAAATAAGAATATATGGAGGAAGAACAAATGGAAAACAAATTTGAAGCAAAGCTACCACTATTAGGCGATCATTTCCCAAGTATGACTGTAAAAACTACTCATGGTGTACAGCAACTACCTGAAGATTATAAAGGCAAATGGTTTGTATTATTTAGCCACCCAGGTGATTTTACACCAGTTTGCACAACTGAATTTATTGGTTTTGCAAAAAAAACAGAAGAATTTAAGGCGTTAAACGCAGAGTTAGTCGGTTTATCAGTAGACCAAGTGTTCTCACATATCAAATGGGTTCAATGGATTGATGAAAATATGGGTGTTAAAATTCCATTCCCTGTCATTGCAGATGAATTAGGACAAGTATCTACACGTTTAGGCATGTTGCATCCCAATAAAGGTACAAATACTGTAAGAGCAGTTTTCATTGTTGATGATAAAGGTGTTCTAAGACTAATGATGTATTATCCTCAAGAAGTAGGAAGAAGCGTTGATGAAGTTTTAAGAGCTTTAAAAGGTCTTCAAACCTCAGATCGAAATGGGGTAGCCATTCCTGAAAACTGGCCAAACAACACGGCTGCAGCCTTAGGTGATAAAGTCATTGTGCCACCTGCAAGTTCAGAAGCATTGGTTGTTGAACGATTAAAGCAAGCTGAAAGAGGCGAAATTGAGTGCAAGGACTGGTGGTTCTGCACAAAGAATTTATAATAACTTTTTGATCATACTCAAGAAAGAACGCAAATGCTTTGCATTTGTGTTTCTTTCATATTCAAAAGCAAAAATAATCAATGGGTTTTACATAGCTGTCAAAAAAGAAGAAAAGTGAATAGTCAGAAAAAAGTCTTAGTGATAAGATGGAAATAGGAAGATGAAAGGAGTTTGCATTGTCATACAAAATAGATGAAAACACAAGGAAAAAATTACTTAAAGATCAACAAGATGAAATTAATGCACATCATATGTATTTGAAAATAGCAGAGTTAATTAAAGATGAACATAACAAAAACATTGTCAAGGAAGTGGCTAAGGATGAATTGTCACATTATGAACGTATAAAAGTAGTCACCGGTGAAGAAGTCAAACCTCAAAAAATAAAAATTTTTATGCGGGTTCTGATCACAAAAATGATGGGTTTGACCTTCAGTATCAAACTTTTTGAAAAAGGTGAAGGCAAAGGTATTGAAAGCTATGGTGAGATCAACGAGAAACTTGATTTTGTAGATGAAATCATAGAAGATGAAGAACGTCATGAGCAAGAATTAATTGGTATGATTAATGAAGAGCGTTTAAATTATATTGGATCAGTAGTGTTGGGACTTAATGATGCTTTAGTAGAATTAACCGGTGCATTGGCTGGGTATACTTTTGCTTTTCAAAATACAAAATTAATTGCCTTAACAGGTTTAATTACTGGTATTAGTGCTTCATTTTCAATGGCTGCAAGTGAATACCTATCTACTCGTCAAGAAGGCGGTGATGATGCCTTTAAATCTTCTATTTACACTGGTGTAGCTTATATTCTTACCGTAATTTTCTTGGTGCTGCCATACTTGATTATTCCGAACCCCTTTGTAAGCTTGGCCTGTACCTTAAGTGTAGCTGTTTTAATCATCTTTTTATTTAACTACTACATTTCAGTGGCAAAAGATTTGAACTTTAAACGTCGTTTTATTGAGATGGCTGTTATTTCCTTAGGTGTTGCTGGTATTTCTTTCTTAATCGGTGTTCTTGTAAAAACAGTTATTGGAATTGATGTTTAAAAATCAATAAATGGGTTAAGAATTTGATAATATCATGAAGGGAGAGTCTTATGAAAAGAAAATTTTGGGTTATTGTTTTAATTGTTTCATTACTATTAGTAGCTTGTAGCAGTGACAGCATTAAGGGCAAATGGGAAGGTGAAGGGGAAACCATTGAATTCACTAGTGATGAGTTTTATGTTGATGGAGAAATGATTTGTAATTATCATGTAGAGGATGATACTTTGGTACTGGAATATGAAGGCATGGCATTTGAAGTAACTTTTGAAGTAGATGGAGACACACTAACAGTTACAGATGAGGGCGATTCTATGACCTATAACCGTGTTAAATAATGCATTAGGAGTGAGCAATGCTCACTTTTTTTTTTGATCAATTACAGTCGCGTAACGATATTTTAAAGGAAGAAGTGCTACAAATGAAAGGATTATTTGAAAAAATAGAAGCCTTAGGAAAAGTACCATAGAATTAGAAACTTTATCAGAGCATTTTTAAGTGGATCAATAATCAATTTTTATCCTTTTTGGAGAAAATGCAAAACATCCTTTTGGAATTTAAATCACTATGATAATATGAGATTAGATTTAGAGAAAGGTGTTTTATGTTTACATTGTTTTTTGAATTAGCCAATAGAGTTGGTTTTTTAATTATGATTTCATTCGTATTTTCAAGGACGAAGCCTTTTAAGCATATTTTTGTTACCAATATAAAATTGAAATTTACAGACCAGTTGATCATGGCCTGTGTTTTTGGTGGTTTGGGGATACTAGGCACTTATACAGGCATAGATTTCAAAGGTGCTATCGTAAATACTCGTGTGATTGGCGTTGTTGTAGGCGGATTAATAGGCGGACCGATTGTTGGTATGTTGTCAGGATTTATTGCAGGTTTACATCGCTATTTAATAGATCCACTAGGTCCAACTTCTATTTCTTGTGCGATATCCACTTTAGTTGAGGGGACTTTAGCCGGTTATTTGAGTATATCTTTTGTAAAAAGTAAGAATCCCATTTTATTTGCTTGGGTGACAGGAACCGTTGCAGAGTTTTTACAGATGGTCATCATCATAATTGTGGCAAGACCTTATGCGTATGCGACGAATTTAGTTTCCATCATTGGTATGCCAATGATTATTATGAATGCCATAGGGATATCTGTTTTTATCGCCATAGTCGATAATATAAAGAAATTACAAGATTCAGAAGCTGCACTGAGAGCACAACAAACCCTTAAAATTGCAGATGAAACATTACAATATTTTAGACGTGGCTTAAAAGAAGGTGTTAAACAAGTTACAGAAATTATTTATCAGATGACCGATTTTAAAGCGGTAGTCATTACTGACCATGAAAGAATTTTAGGGAATGCAGGGATTCTAGAAGCGTATAATCGTGAAGGCTTTCCCATTGAAACAGATATGACAAGACATGTTTTGGAAACTGGACATTATTTAATCAGCCAGAATACACAAGGTGTGAATTGCCTATATAAAAATCTTGCTTTAAATAGTGCAATTATTGTACCTTTGAAACTCAAAAATAAAACAGTTGGGACCTTAAAATTATATAAATCTGAAGTAAACGGTATTTCTATAGTGGATGAAGAACTTGCAAGAGGGTTAGGCAAACTATTTTCAACACAGTTGGAATTGAGTCAAATTGAGAAAGAGGCAAACTTAAGAACAAAGGCTGAAATACAAGCATTACAAGCACAAATCAACCCTCATTTTCTCTTTAATGCCATTAATACCATTGTATCACTCATTCGAACTTCTCCTCAAGACGCAAGGAATCTTTTGATCCATTTAGGGGATTACTTTAGAAACAATCTTCAAACCACTCAGGCGTTTATCAACATTAAAGATGAATTGAAACATGTAGAAACCTATTTGGAAATTGAGAAAGCTCGATTTGGAGATAAACTCAATGTTACTTATGATTTACCTGATGAAATGGATTTTCAAATACCACCATTAATGTTGCAGCCTATAGTAGAAAATGCCGTTAAACATGGTATTTTTCCAAAGGCAGATCAAGGGAATGTTCATATCAGAATTTATTTTGATGAACAGTTCTCATGGATACAAGTAGAAGATGATGGTGTTGGCATGGATATGAGCAAGTGGCGCGAGGGTTTTGGTTTGGAAAATGTAAAGAAAAGGCTAAAAGCCATTTACGGAGATCAACATTACTTTGAAATTGTATCTGAACCGAGTCAAGGGACATCCGTTAAAATAGGCTTGCCAAGAGAGGTACGTCTATGATTCGTTGTGTTGTAGTAGATGATGAAAAACCTGCCCGTGATGAACTGATTTTTCTCATAGAGCAATCTGGAGAGTTTCAAGTTGTTGAAACCTTTGACAGTGGTCAGAAATTTCTAGCTGCCCATCCTAAATGTGAGGTGGTTTTTCTGGATATTCATATGCCAGGTTTAAGTGGTATTGAAACAGCTGAAATTTTAGTCCATCAAATTGAATCCCCACAAATTATTTTTGTGACAGCATATGATGAGTTTGCAGTGAAAGCATTTGAAGTAAATGCCATAGACTATATTTTAAAACCTGTTTCGGAAGAGAGAATCTTAAAGACCCTTGAAAAGGTGAAGATTTTATTGAAAAAAGATTCTAATTTACAAGTCAAATCTTTATTTCAATCGATGATGAAGGCAGAATCTATAGAGCAAATATGCTTGCATCATGATGGTAAAATCATACCTGTGAAGTTAGAAGAAATTATCTTTGTTCAAGCTACCAATAAGGGTGTTACCATTTATTCTACAAAGGGTAAATTTTATACCAATCACAAATTAAAGGATATTGAAGATATTATGAATAATTCAACTTTACTCAGATGTCATCGTTCCTTTATTATCAACACTGACTATATAGAGCATATTGAGCCCTGGTTTAACAGAACTTATAATGTTTTATTAAGAGAAGTGAATGATAAAATACCAATTTCAAGGCATTATGTACAAGCTTTTAATGAAATCATGCACATCACTTAAGTCGAGATTTGTGCAACTTAGATATAAATTGGGTTATTTCAAGACGTTTTTCGGGAAAACGCTTCCTTTTTGACTATACTTTTAGTGTAGAAAGAAGGGAGTTTTTTTATGGAAACATATCAAGCATACTTGAAAAAGGGGCTAACAAGGTATTTTGATATCACTGATGAATACCAAATAGGGAATGAGATTTTTGATTTTTTTGCTTATTTTAAACAGCGGAGTGCCAAATATATGCTGCTAAAAAAAGCAGAGATATATGCTTATCATACCAATGAGTATATCTTTCATAAAAGATTAAATCGTGCCTTTGCACAGACCGATTTAGATTGGCTCAAAGAATTTTATGCCAATCATGGTCACAAAATTGTAAAACGAGATCAAGAACATATGTCTTCTACAGTGACGGTTATTATGGATTGCGTTTTACCTGAGGGTGATTTAAGAAAGCAAGTGCAGAAGTTTAAGTATTACAAAAGTTTTGCATTTGGCTTGAAAGGTTGGGTCAATGGAAAAATCATTCTAGTTGATAGTTCTTTAAATCAAGGTATTGCCAATAAAGTTGGTGAAAAGGACTTACCAAGATTTCTACAAAAATAACGCATTTATTTTATTGATTTAAGGGAGGTTTATTATGAGTGCCATGTATTTGGTATTGATTTCAGTGGTAGTATTTATCATTGCTTATGCGACTTACGGCGCATTTCTAGCAAAAAAATGGGGCATTGACATTAAGAGAAAAACACCTGCACATACTTTAAATGATGGTGTTGACTATATGCCAGCCAAAGCACCTGTTTTATTAGGTCATCATTTCTCTTCAATTGCGGGAGCAGGTCCAATTGTTGGTCCAATAGGTGCTGCAATATTCGGATGGGTACCTGTATTTTTGTGGATTCTTATTGGTTCGGTTTTCTTTGGCGGTGTACATGACATGGGTGCATTATTTGCATCGGTTCGCCACGATGGTAAATCATTAGGTGAAGTCATAGGTACCAATATGGGAACTGCTGGCAAGAAATTGTTTAACGTATTTTCTTGGTTAACATTGCTTTTAGTAGTTGCAGCTTTTACGAACATCGTTGCCAATACATTTGTTTCTGTACCTGAAGCAGCTACAGCATCAGTCTTATTTATTGCAGTCGCAATTGGTTTTGGTATTTTTGTTTATAGAAAAGGTGTGAGCTTAACTGTTGGTTCAGTTGTTGGTGTTGCACTATTGTTACTATGTATTTGGATTGGGCAGCAATATCCAATTGCATTGTCAAAAGAATCATGGATGTTTATTTTATTAGGTTATATCTTTGTTGCTTCTGTTACACCTGTCTGGATTTTATTGCAACCGAGAGACTATTTGAACTCATTTTTATTATATGCCATGTTAATTGGTGGTTTAATAGGTATTTTTATTTCAAACCCTACTTTAGAATTAGATGCAATGACAGGATTCACTGTTGATGGAAAATGGTTGTTCCCAATGTTATTTGTAACGGTTGCTTGTGGTGCAATTTCAGGTTTCCACTCACTGGTGGGATCAGGAACAACTTCGAAGCAACTTGATAGTGAAAAAGACATTAAGTTGGTGGGTTATGGTTCGATGTTAATAGAAGGTGTATTGGCTGTTATTGCATTGATTACAGTGGCTTATATTACAAAAGAAAAAGCAGCGGAGTTTGCTTCACCAATTGCAACTTTCTCTAGTGGTCTAGGTAATTTTATGTCATCATTTGGATTACCAGTACAAGTTGGTACAAGCTTTACAGCATTGGCAATCTCAGCATTTGCCTTAACAAGCTTGGATACAGCAACTCGATTAGCACGTTTTATTTTCCAAGAAGCTTTTAGTTCAGAAAAGGCTACCGTAAGTCCAGGCACTAAATTCATTACAAATCGTTATGTGGCAACAGGTATTACCGTTGCTGTTGGTGGTGGACTTGCTTTTAAAGGTTGGGAGCAAATCTGGCCAATCTTTGGTTCGGCAAATCAACTTTTATCTGCGATTGCGTTGTTAGCATTAGGTATTTGGTTGAAAGCAATTGGAAAAGAATATCGTATGGCAACTATCCCAATGTTCTTCATGTTTGCTGTAACCATGGTAGCGTTATATCAATTGATTATGGCGAATTTAACCAATTACATTTTATTATTCTTCTCGGTGGCTTTATTCATCTTAGCGATTATCTTAATTGTTCAATCCATTAAGGCTTTTAAGAATATTAAACCCTTAGAAAAAGAACAAAAGGCAAGTTAAGGATAAGCGTAGGCTATGCCTACGCTTTCCATTTAAATTTTAAGAGATGAGGTTTTCCTGTGCGGTGGCTTGAAAATATAAAACTTTTTTTTGAAGGTGCTCTAGATTTGAAAGGCAAATCTTTTCATTTCATTGAGGCTGAAGCGGATGAAACCATGGATCAGTTTATGCTGCTATGTTTTTCTGATGCGCTAGGTATTGATTTGCCAACATCTTATTATGCCCTGGAGTTGTTGCCATATCTCTATGAAGAAATTGAAGCTTGGCAAATGAGAATGGGGCAAAAGAAGTCAGTTTGGGAATCACGTGGTGCAGTGCTAGATGTCGATCCATAGGAGGTTAATTTGGCAGAAATTATTTTTTTTGGAGGCAAAGGTGGTGTTGGAAAGACCAGTTGTTCTTCGGCATTTTCATTGGAAAAATCAAAATGTAAAAAAGTGCTGTTGATTTCAACGGATCCTGCCCATTCCACATCGGATCTCTTCAATATGAAAATTGGTTCTGAAATCACAAAAATTAAAGATAATCTTTTTGGTTTGGAAATTGATCCTGAAAAAGAAAGCAATGCTTATATTGAAGGTATTAAAAACAATATGCATCGGATTATCAGTCCTATAATTATGGATGAAATGAATCAACAACTGGACGCTGCAAGAATTTCACCAGGCGCTCATGAATCGGCTTTATTTGATAAGATGGTTGAGATCATTCTTAATGAATATGAAAATTATGATTTCATAATATTTGATACAGCACCAACAGGACATACCATTCGGTTGTTATCTTTACCAGAAATGCTAGAAGGTTGGATTAACACCCTTTTAAAAAAGAGAAGAAAAACCCTTGCCTTAAAAGCAATGGTGGATCGGATTAAAGGGATTGATAAAGAAGATGATCCAGTAGTCCAAATTTTAAAGCAAAGGCAAAAGAAGTTGAATCAAGCGAGGGCACTCATGATGGACGAAAAGAATTTAAGCTTTTATTTTGTGCTCAATGCAGAAAGACTGCCTATTGAAGAAACAAAAAAAGCAGTTAAGCTTTTAAAACAGTATAAAATTCCCGTTAAAGGACTTGTCATCAACCGATTGTTGCCAGAGCATCCAGAAGAGTCGTTTTGGATTGAGAAAAAGAAGCAGGAAGTTTATTATCTTGATGAAATCCATACTTCGTTTCAGTTAGAAAAAATGTATAAAATACCGTTATTTGAAACGGATATGCATGAAAATAGTATTCAAAAAATGTCCAACTATTTCAATGAAACCCCTGAATATTGAAGTAAAAAAAGAAATCTAATTCAAATGAATTTGGATTTCTTTTTTTGAGCTTGTAAAAAGCTACAACCCTTCGATTTTCTTAATTTCAGCGAGTATGGTTTTAAAATTTTCATTTGCTGTATTATAGGCATTTATAAAGTGCGCTTCATTTTTGTTGTGAAAGTTTGCTTTGAGCTGAATAAAATGATCGTAGCAATTGAGTAATAATTCTTTTAATGCCAATACTTTATCCCACTTCAATTCTTGGTCGGAAAGATGTATTTTATTGATGGAAGCTTCATTTTCCAAAGCATCAATTTCTGACAAGGAAGCCTCTAAAGATTTGTTTAACAAATCAAGTTCCTTAGCATAATGATCCAATTCGATGTTTTTGAGTCGAATGACTTCTGTTTCCAAAGTCTTCTTTTCGAGCACTTGTTCATAAGCATAGTTCTTTAATTGTTGCTTATTATTTGCTTTAGAAATTTTTTCATGTTGTTCATGATAGACCTTATAGAACTCAAAAGCTTTCTTCGTATTGCCCTTTATCTCGTAAAGTTTCGATTGAAATAAATAATTTTCTGCTAAAAAGAAATAACTCCCGGATTCAATACAAAGTTTGTATGCTTTTTCAAGGATTTCTTCAGCTTCATCAAAACGTTTTAACTGGATTAAAACATAACCAAATTCGTTATAGGTATTTGCGCAATAGCTTGGATTTGAATGAGAACACATATATTTTATGGTTTCGTTGAAGTATCCAACGGCCTCATCATATCGTTTGAGACGGCCTAAAGTATAACCAATATTATGAGCAAATCTACGCCCTTTTTCGTAATTACAATCCAAAGCCTTTTGATATGCAGACTTATAATATTGAAGGCCCTTCTCATATTCGTTATGTTCATTGCTTATTCTACCAAGTCCATTGAGAAAATCACATTCGCGATGACAAAAATTCATACTTTTTGATTGCAAAATACCTCGATGAAGAAGAGCTTTGGCCAAAGTATACTCCGTGGCATCGATGTAGTCTTGAGCAATATTGTACATGACCTCTAATTGCTGATTGTAAAGACCTTGCTCTTCGTATAATTTTGCCAGTTTATTAAGATAAGTAAAATGTAAAATACCATTAGGTACATTGAGAAAGAATGCTTCAACTTCATCGAAAACATTCACTAAAGGTGTATCAGGGCGTGTTTCTTCATATAATTTCAAAAGTTCATGGCTACAAGTCATAGCTTCTTCATAGCGATGTTCTTTAATTAAAGTTTTACAATGAATAAAACAACTTTCATAGTTTTGAAATGACATAATCCCTCCCTTATATACATCTTTAGTTTATCATGAAATTGAATTTTGATAAATCTGCTAAATTAGCCCTTAAAATATCAAGGGGATGTGTATAGTATAACGTGAAATGAAGAAAGGAGTGAAAAATGAAACGAATATTAATAATGCTTTTAATGACACTTATGATCATGAACACAAGTGTGATTTTTGCTGAGGATCCACCTGCTGATCCACCTGTTATAGAAATGGCTGTAGAAGATGCAACGACTGTATATTACTTCTATGGTGAAGACTCGAATCTTTTGACTATAGATGTAACATATTCAGTTTTAGATGTTCCATTATCTGCAGTAGAAGTTGCAGATAATCCGGATTTAAAAGCTGAACTGGTTAATGGTACTGAAGTGACAGCGTTGGAGTATGTGGATGGTCATTATTTAGTAACCACTTCATCAGATGTAGCAACGGAGATGTCAGTTGTCATATACAACGGTGAAGAAACGGTTACAAAATACATTGTTTATGAAACTGCGGCTCTCGTTTTATTAGACAGTCAATACAGATTTTTAAAAGCAGGAAGTGATACTTTTAAAGGTGAATTCCTACTTAAAAACCTAAATACCTTAGATCCTGAAGAGGTAATCCTTGAAGTTTTGAATGGGTCTGATGATAACCTTTTGGATCAAGACACCGTTGAAATGACTTTGGAAGTGGTGGATCGTGATACTAGACTTTCCTTTGAAGGTGATTTATTAGAGGGTGCAGTTTTAGAAGATGGTCTTTCTTATACCATTTCAATTACAAGAACTGATGAAACTGTGGAAGCAACAACTGAAGCGACTTCAAAAATGATTTTGGAAGAGGTTCAATTGATTGGTTTAAATGATCATTATAGAGTTTATCAGTTGTTTGGACAGAACCAAGAGGAATTTAATGGTGTAACATATGAAATTATGGGCTTAAATGCATCGGATGAACGAGTATTATTTGAATCCCTTGAAGCAGAGATGCTTGGTGATTTTGAACATGATCCGATTATGATTACTATTAACAATACACCGGATACAGATTATTATTTAGAACATGAAAATATGGTTTTACAAAGTGATGATATTGATTTACTTGCATATGCACCTGAGATGAGATACTTTGGTGTAGCCAAAGTTGAGCCGTTATTAGACAAAGTGACTTTTACTTTATTCGGTATGCACCTTACAAAGGAAGATGTTGAGAAAATTCTTTTGAAAGATGATGAGGGTTTTATTGATTTAATGAGTTATTTAGATGTGGATGCAGAACCTTTTGTAGAGGGTAATCTATCCGGTTTTGAAATTGTTGTACCCGTGAAAGATTTAACTGCAAACATGGATCTATTGGAGGTTTATTTTAACAATGGAGTTATGAATGATTTAAGTCTTGAAATTCCAGCAGATTTGTTCCTTGACACAGATGTCCAAGTCGTCAATCTATCTAATGGTATGAGTGTTGTAGATTCAATTACACCAGAGATTGTCATGAGCAAACCATTAACTTTGGAAATGACTTTGGACGGTGAAAGTTATACCGGTGAAGAAATTACTGAAAAAGGTGAGCACACCTTCGTGATTAACGGACAAGATGAATATGGTAATCCAACTGAAACCATAACCATTACATTCAAGTTATATCATACCCCTAGGATTGAACTGAATAAAGTTGAAGCGAACTATGGTGAGCATCCTGAATTTAAAGCTAGAATCTTTGATGGGAATGTGATCTTAGTGGGTGCTACTGTGGATTTCTATATAAACGACGAGTTAATTGGAACCGTAGCGACTGATGCTGAAGGTTATGCAAAACTTCCAACCACTGAAATCTATTTACCTGGTGATATGATTTTAAAAGCTACAGTGAGACAAACCAGTGATCCATTATGGATTGTTGAAAAATCCAAATCCGTTAAAATGTATATTAGAACCAATACTTACACCTTGCAAAATGGATTTGTAAATGGTGGTGGTAAAACACAAGATGGCCACTATTCTATGAATGTGAAATTTGTTAACGGTGTTGCAAGTGGTCATTTCCATTATCAAGTACTTGGTAGTAAAAATAAGTTTATCGGTTTAAATATTACAGAGTTAGATTTTGAAGGTAATCAAGTATACTTTACAGGTACTGGTGTAATGCCAAAAGGAAAAGCCAGTGTAAGTTTTGAAGTTCAATTGGATTTAGATAAAAGACTTATGAAAGTTCATATTACTGGTGGATTTGAACATGAGTCAGGATGGATTCCATTTCAAAATGGCGATATAAAAATTAAATAGCAATACATACCGGTTCATGGGAACCGGTATTTTTTTCAAGAAAAAAGAAGTTTCTAAAAAGAAACTTCTTACTTATTTGTTTGTTAGATAAACCATATTACTGAGATCACGACCGGGTTCAGTAATATAACTGCCATTGTACCATAAACCACTAGATGCACCACCATCTAGATTCATTGCTTCATAACACCCAAGTGAAAGCATTATCTCTGCTAATTCTTCAATGGTTGCCTGAGTTGTAATGACAATAAGTTCTTGAGCTTCTGTGTAACCAATTGCAGTTCTTTGAGCAGTATTGTTTAAGATTTTTGCTTCTGTAAAGTGCTCGGATTCAAAATTAATATTTGTCTTACCATTGATGATTAATGCTGGACCTGCACCTACGGCATAATCTACAGCATTCCAATAAACGCTATTGGAACTGTTTTCAGGTATTAACGTTGCATTGTAATCAACTTTATATCCGATTTGGAAATAATCATAAACTTGAGTTTTTGTTGCACCTAGTTGTCCGTTAAGGTTAATTACATAGCTGTTCTCTGGAATGGAAACAGATTGATTTTTGACAATACCGGTGATGACATGATCCTCTACGATATAGTTTGTTCCATACAAAGACTTGGTTTCTTCACCACGATAAGGGTTGTAAATTGTAAGACTCACACCATCTGCGACATTGGTGTGATTAAACCCATAACCATACCATGGGAGTGCTTTTTCATTGTTATAATTATTACCTTTAATTAACACATCCATACGATCGATATCAACTTTATTGTCTTTGATACCAAATGTTGCGCGATCATTACCATTATGAACCATTTGGCCATCTACGATAAGAATGCCATAAGGATCCATTGGTCCATCATCTTTAACATAAGCATTGAAATAACTACCATTAAAAGCGAGGAGAGCATGATTGCTTTTCGCCATATTTTCAAGGCTCTCAGTTGAACCGATACCACCAGATGCTATGGCTGTTTTAAGAGATAGGGATTCATCTTTTAAATCTACTTTGTAACCTTTGATACTAAAATTCTTATTATTAAGCACTAATGCTTGACTGATATCAAGAATACTTTCTTTTTGTTCTTCTTGCTCTGCAGGTATATTTTCTAAAGCTATTTTTTCTGGTGTTTGAGAATGAACCGTAATCGATAAGCCTTTCTCTTTTGACCATTGCGTTTGCCATTGGAATTCATCCACTGTAAACCGCCATGTCATAGGGAAATATGTGATATTATTGTACACTAATATTGGATAAGGTTCTGATTTGTTTTCTATTTTTTGACCATTGACATAGATGTTAAAGGAAGCAATATAAGCTTTCTTTTGACTACCCAATATATTTTTTGATCCTAAAAAAGATTGTTCAAAAGCGCCTACTGAATTGACTTTATTGATTTGCAAACCCGTTTTTGAAAACTGGAGGGTTAAACCAATACCTTTTAAATAATCATAAGTCATAGGAAAATAGGTGATGTTCTTATATTCCAAAACAGGATATTGACTTGCTTCAGTATCGATTAGAATCCCATTTACATAAACGGGATAATCTGCAATTTTAACTGTAACTGCTGAGTTGCCAGCATAAGTAAATTGACTTAAAACAAGCACTATAATTAATGTCCATGTTACTAAATGACGTTTCATAAAATCACTCCAATTTATAATCCTCTAAAATAAAAAACCTTCTACAAAAAAGCAGAAGGCAAGGGTTATGCTTCGACGACTGGCTGCCAACAAATTGTAGGCCCTGTAGTTTTGCGTCCCAATCTTTCAACTGGTTTGCCTTTTCGTAAACTCATTATATCATGACTTTTGTAATGATTGTATAGAAATGACTCAAATAAGGACTTTTGTCCTTTGAAATAGAGCGGATGAGTATAAGATGAAGGACCTTAAACTCTTGCATAAGTTGGACTGATATGGGCAAATATGAGGATATTAGAAAATGGAATTTGAATGCAACTCATCCAATTTAAGAGTATTAAAAATCAAATTAGTCTATTGTAGATTGGTAGAGTCTTGTTGTCAATTTCTAAGATTACAGCTTTTTAATTTATCATGTTCAAAAGCAGTGGAAAATAGAAGCTGAAAAGCAAATAAATCAGCAAATTGATATGATTCCTGGGAAAAATTCACCTTTTGAACTTGAGGTTTATGAGAATGATGGTGAAAAAATTATTGAAATTAGAGTTTCTTTGGAAGATGACATCGTTGTTTTAACTTTTGCAGATTATGGAAAAGGCATAGATGAAAATGAAGCCAAAAGGCTTTTTGTACCATTTTATGCCAATAGTAGAAATAAAGGTTCTTTAGGTTTAGGGTTGAACGTAGTCTACAATACAGTTGCCTACTTAATGCGCGGCAGTATTGATTTGGAATTTGGTGTGAATAAAGGACTCAAAAATATGATTAGGTGGCTAAAATAGATCAGCATGTTACTGTTTGGTTTTAACCGAATTCAGTAAACGAGATAATGCATGTTCAAGAAAAGTAAAAAAGTGGCTGAGCCACTTTTTCTTTATTCATGACAATCATGTGTTGTGCAACTGATTAATGAATCAGTCAATTCACCGTTCATGTACTTCACAGCGTTTTCTTTGATCTCTCCAGAACATCCTCTGACAACTTCGATTCCTGCTGCAGATAATTTATTAACTGCACCTGTTCCCATGTTGCCTGCTAACATTAATGTAACACCCATATCTGATAATGTTGTTGCAATATTTGACTTGCAACCACAACCATTTGGTGAAGCAACAACTTGCTCGTCAAGGATTTCTTTTGTTTCTTCATTAATCGTATAAACTGTGAAAAATTCACAATGTCCGAAATGATCATCAATACGATTTTCTCTAGATGGTAAAGCTATTTTCATGTGACCTCCAATTTTGTTTTAAGCATATGCCTATTAGTTAAAATAATTCATCTGAGCATAATAGTCAAGGGTTTTTACCAGATGATAATAATTTTATTCTATAAGAATAGTTTATTTGATGATGGGTATAATTTGCTCAACAGGAGTGGTGATATTTGTGGATCGACTGAATATTGAAGGCATGAAGATTATGTCTATAGATGACAATAAAAATAATTTATTAATGATTGAAGTTTATGCAAAGAAACTTCATCTGGAAATAGACAGCTTTGAAAATCCTATCAATGCTGTAGAAAAACTGAAGTCCTGTCAGTATGATTTAATTATTGTAGATTATATGATGAGGGAAATGGATGGTATTGAGTTTATTAAACAGTTTAGAGTTACAGACTTAAATACGCCAGTTGTTATGGTAACCGCTGCAGGCAATGATGAAACCCTTCAATTAAGAGCATTACAAGTAGGTGCAACGGATTTCCTCACAAAACCTTTGAATGGGGCCATATTTCAAGCTAGGATTTATAATCTGCTTATGTTAAAAAAATCCATATTGCTTTTAGAAGATAAAGCGAAGCTTCTAAGTGTTGAAGTGGATAAAGCCATCATGACCCTTAAAGAGCAAGAAATGGAAAGTTTAATGCTCTTAAGTCATTTGGCTGAATATCGAGATCCTGAGACCAATGCCCATGTCACTCGAGTTGCGCACTATAGTAAAATTATTGGTTCAGCTTGTCAAATGAATGAAAGTACCCAAGACATTTTATTTTATGGTTCCATGTTTCATGATATAGGAAAAGTTGGTATTCCAGATAAAATTCTACTAAAGGAAAGTGAATTAAAAAAGGAATGTATGGATACAATGCGGGAACACACTGTCATTGGATATGAGTTGTTGAAGGATTCAAAGAGCCCTTATTTACATGCGGGTAGTATTATTTCGTATAGTCATCATGAACGCTATGATGGAACAGGTTATCCGAGAGGATTGAGTCAAGAACGAATTCCTTTGTTTGGAAGAATCGTTGCCATTGCAGATGTTTTTGATGCCTTGACTTCAAGAAGACCTTACAAAGCACCATGGTCTTTTGAAGAAGCCTTTGAATATATAATAAAAGAGAGTGGACTTCACTTTGATCCTAAATGTGTAGCATGTTTCTTAAAAGAGAAAACACGGATTAAGGAAATCTATTTGAGATATCAGGAGGAGATTTTATGAGAAAACTGGTTTTACTTGTTCTGATGTTTACCCTTGTGATAAGTGTTCCAGGATGTCATAAGGAGACTGAAAAACCTGAGTTACTCTTCTATATTGGAATTACCATGGTTAAGCCTGTAATGGAATTGAAAGAAACTTTTGAAGCCGAACATGATTGTATCATACGTATTGTACAAGGGGGTTCTCAGGATTTGTATGATAGTTTAAAAACGAGTGAGGAGGGAGATTTATATATGCCAGGTTCCTATTCCTACCGTTTAAATAATTTAGAGGATGGCTTGCTTTTAGATGCCGTTTTAGTAGGTTACAATAAAGCTTCATTGGTTGTGAAAGAAGGTAATCCGCTGGGATTTTCAAATGATCTGTCCCAACTGGCTGACAAAAACATCAAGGTAGTCATATGTAATCCTGACAGTGGCAGTATAGGAAGTGAAACAAAAAAAATACTAGATGCTTATGGTAATTACGAAGATGTTTTTGACAATGCAATCTATTTAACCACGGATTCTAGAAACTTAACGGATGCCATCGTTGATGGTGACGCGGAACTATGTATCAATTGGTTTGCTACAACTGTTTGGGAGGACAATGTTGATTTAGTGGATGCAATTCTCATTGATGAAATCTATGCAGAAAAGAAGATGCTGATTATGAATTTGATAAAAACCTCCCGCTATCCGGACTTAACACTGGAATTTATGGCATATGCATCCTCAGAACATGGTAAATCTGTTTTTAAAAAATACGGTTTTATAGATGATGAAGATTTGGAAATCATGGATAAGGTAGAATTTAAATGAATGCAGAATTAAGGCTGGGTGTTAAAAATTTAATTGTTTTGATGGCTGTAATTTTTGGAGGTTTTATTTTAATGCTTGTGATTCATAATTCCTTCTTGAAATTTGAGGCAAACATTGATTTTAAACTAGACAATCAAGACATTGAAATCTCAATCGGACAGAATATTTTAAATCACCTTCAAGTGATTGAAACTCAGTTTTATGAAATTGCTTTAGGAAAAAATGTAGCCTTTGGTGAGATTACAAAAGAAAACATCCTGTTAGAAATAAAGCACTTAAAGGAAGCTTTTGTAGTTTTAGTTGAAGGTGGGGAGATTGTCCATCACATAGAATTAAATTTAGCGGGCAAAGATAAATATGAAGAAATTGTCAGCTATATGCCCACAGACCATAGGGATTTTTCCATTGTTGCCATTGATTTAAATCCGAAATTGGATTTGACTATTGAGAAAATAGATGAACTCTTAAGTCTATTGTCACTTTATGAAGAAGTTCTTTCACAAGGTCCTGAGGAGCAATTAAGTGAAGTGGAAGATTCTTTAAATCAGTTTATGAAATATATGCCACCACATTTTATAAGAATGAAAGAGAATGCATCGAGAATTATTTATGAAAGTAAAATAGAATCGGAAGCATATAAAGACGATATGCTTGCTAAGAAAGCTTTAAACAAAAAATTGGAATTAGCCGTAAGTATTATGATTTTTATTGTTATTTTAGTGTTTGGTTATTTCTTTGGTAAGAAAATCGTTAAAATTAATCATAAATTATCTGATTATGCCTTTAAGGCAGAGCAAGCGAGTATTGCAAAGACGTTGTTTGTTACAAGTATGAGTCATGAAATTAGAACACCTTTAAATGCTATTTTGGGATTTTCTGAGATTTTAGAAGGGTCAACTGCATTACCAGAGAAGGAAAAGGAATTTATTCAGATCATTACAAGAAGTGGGAAGTCACTATTAAATATTGTAAATGATGTGCTTGATTTTTCAAAAATTGAATCGCAAAACTTAGTTTTAGAACATATCAGCTTCAATATACATGATTTGTTGGAAGAAGTTATTGAGCTGTATTCCCTAAATGCCCAAGAGAAAAAAATAAAATTGGCATATCAACCAGATACCAATATGCCAATGTTTTTATACGGTGATCCCAATCGTCTGAAACAAGTTCTAATAAATCTGATTAGTAATGGTATCAAATTTACCAATCAGAAAGGAACCGTTTCACTGATAACCATCGTAAAAAGCCATGAAGAGGAAAGCACTACTCTTCGATTTATCGTCAATGACAATGGCATAGGTATATCCCCTGAAGATCAGGGGAGAATCTTTGAACCATTTGAGCAAGCTGAATTGGGTACGACACGAAAATATGGTGGCACAGGTTTAGGCTTGGTGATTTCTTCCCATATTGTGGAAGCAATGGGTGGGAAGATTCACTTAACAAGTGCATTGGATGTGGGTAGTTCCTTTGCATTTGATATTCCATTTGAAATTGATTATTCAAGTGAAATTGCTTCAATGCAGAATCAATGGGAAATGAAGTTTGGTTTATGTTGTAAGGAAACGACATTTCCTAACATTAGAGAACAAATCAAAAAATATTTACTCGCCTATGGAGAAGTTATTGAAGATTTTGAAGATAGAGTTTATGATCATTTGAATGGAATTTTTGTTTTTTATAATGATGATATTATCAAAAGGTTAAAAATAATCAGTCATGTTTATCCTGAAGTACCTATTATTTATGCTGGAGATATATCGTTATTAACGGTGAAAGAACGGGTTTATATAAGAGATGTCATTGATGAACCTATTTACAATAAAAAAATAATGAAATTGTTAAGTCGTTATTATGACGCCCAAATAAGTCCGGTGATTCAAGAAACACCTGATTACAAAGGACGAATCCTTGTCGTTGAAGATAATCAAGTCAATCAGCATCTCATTGGTGTACTTTTGGACAAATTCAACTTGAAGGTTGTTTATGCCAATCATGGTGAAGAAGCCTTAAGACTTTACAAAAGTGAATTGTTTGATTTGATTCTAATGGATTTGCATATGCCAGTTATGGATGGCTTTGATGCTGCAAGAAATATTAGAAATTATAATATAAAGCAAGATTTGGATATTCCTATTATAGCATTGACTGCAGATGTATTAAGATTATCCGATGACCCTGATCGTTTAAAGGATTTCGACGGCTATCTTTCAAAACCTGTAGAAATTAATCTTTTAAAGGAAGTTTTGCATCAATATTTAAAACCATCTGAAATTGTAGATGAAGCATTAAAATTCTCAAAATCGGATTATGATGTCTTTGCTGTTGCAAAGGAGTTAGATATAGATTCAAAGGATTTACTCTCTATTATTGAAGACTATTACTTGGAGATCTTTAATAAAATTGACACCTTATATCATTTGTTGGAGAGTGGTTCAGATGAAATCCAATATGAACTACATTCTATGTTAGGTTCTACGGCTAATCTAAGATTTATTGACGCTGCTGAGCAAATACGAAAGATGGAAACTGTTTTAAGGGATGAGCAATTAAAAAAAGAAGATATTGAAGCGTTGGAAAATATGTTGGTTGCATTAAAGAAAATCATTGAAAATCAGATTCTATCCTAAGTAAAGAAGACCATTTTTCAAATGGTCTTAGTTATATTCTGAAGGGTATGAATTTCTTATGATATCTAAAATGGAACCGTATTTGTCATAGACAACCAGTAAGTTGTGATTGCCGCTGATTACAAAAATTTTATCGATAATGGAGCTGGAAATAATGGGTTCAGACTTGATCTTTTCTCCAATGGCATTGAAATCATCTTGTCTGCGAAAACCGATTCGATTGTTAAAAACAATAATATTATGTGTTGAAAGATTACTTTCATATTGTTCATATTTTTTTGCTTTTTTAACAATACACTTTAGAATATATTCATTTACAATCATAATATCTGTTTGTTGCTTGCCTCTTACTAAAGTTGGCGTGATTTTTGTGGCTTTAAGTCTGTTTTGTATGTGATCCACATAAACTTGAAATTCTTTAGAATGATGATCTGAGTTTGTCAAATAGTAGACGGCTTCATTGAACTTTGCATTGTGTGCATCCGTTGCTTCAGTAACCTCGTAACCATGTTCTCCATGATAGTGTATGATAAAATCAGGTGATTCACAATCGGTAAACATCAATTCCCCTGGGGTATCATAATAGAGTTTTAGAAAGTCGAAGAAGGCACGACCTTCTTTTTTAAATTTCCACTTTAAGTATTCAGCTTTCATAATTCGAAATCTAATCTTTGACCTTAAGGGAACAGGCATTCTATTTTCTGCTTTGAAATCCAGTGTTAGCAAGTTAAACTGGACATAGTAAATATGATCATAATACTCAAAGGCATATGACTTAAAACAGTTTTTTACTTTTAACATTTTTTTGGTCATCAAATCTTCATGATCTTTTCTGATTTGATGCAGCAGTTCAGATAATGTCATAAAAAGCTCCTTTTTACAATTATACCCGTAAAAAGAAGCTCTAATAGTTTTCACATCATATCGTAATATTCTAATATACCACTTAACCCCATTAGAAAATCCATACGTGCCTTTTTGAGCCATTTCTCATGATTTGGCATATATAGACTTTGAAATTCCTTTAATAAATGACTTTCAAGCTTTGGGTTGGGATTATGATGCTGACAGGATTCTTGAATCATGATTCTCAGAGACTTCATCTGAGAAAGAAGAGATTCTCCTATTGTACCGAATTCAAAACATGCTGCATAATCACTTGGCTCTAAATAGTGATATAGATAATCAATCATATCACCACTTATTGCATAGAAATCTTCTCCATCTGATTTTTGTATGAGTGGATAATGAAATTGTTTTTTTAGTGTTTCGACGGTTCTTTTTTCAAAGGCAGAATTGACGATACTCATTTGATTTTTAGGACCAAATCCTGTATGAAAATCGATAAATACTCTTTTCTCGCAGGGGTCATCAAGGAGATTCTTGAAAAACATCTTTAGAATCGTAGTGGATTTTGCATCGGATGTTCCACCGTAGAAGAAACCTTCAGGGTAGTCATATTGGCCTTTAAGTGCACCTTCCTTGAAGGTGGAGAGGTCATATTTTAAAAGGAGCTGAAAAACATCCTTGTAGAATTTTATATTTTCCATCATCGAGATAGATTTCATAGGCTTAGGTAAGAAAAAGTCTTTTGCTTTTTCAAAACTAGGATTTTCAGGACGAAGGTTATCCAAAATAAAATTCCTGTTCAAATCTATATTTTCTTCATTAACCTTTCGATAGTATTTCATACCATGGGGATTAATACTATGAATGCATATAATTCTTGTGTTTTGGCACTTGTCGAGTAGTGCTTCGAAAAATAGCTGAATTGCATAATTCCCCATATATCCTTCGATGCCATGAAGACCTGTTGTTAGGCATAGGAGTTTGTCATAGAATTTTGGTTTTAAATCCAAAATGTCCATGGAGAGATCTTCAGTGATGAGATGGGAAGTGAGTTGTTTTTCATAGTGCTCTGGGACTTGATTCGCCAGTTTGAGAAATGCTTCTTTGGCATCCTTGTAGTGGGTATAAAAAGTTGTCATAAATACTCCTAAAATTTAATCACTAATCCAATATATAATGCCACAACAGATAAAACACCTAATAAAATCTGATATTTTATAACCCACTTAAACCATTTGCTATAACTGATACCTGCTATACCAATTCCAATAAGCAATACGGCATTTGTGGGATAAAGCACATTAGAAAAGCCATCACCAAACTGAAAAGCCAAGACACCTAATTGACGACTAATGCCTAACATATCCAGTAGAGGTGCAACAATTGGCATGATGATAAAAGCTTTGGCACTTCCTGACCCAATAAAGAAGTTCATAATAAAGACCAGTAAATAGATTAATAAAATGGCAGTAAAAGGACTGGATTTTGAAACAGCATTGGCTGCATAATACAATATAGTATCCATAATGAGTCCAGTTTGGATAATGTGTTTTACACCTGTTGCCAATAAAATTAGAATAACACCAGGCAATAAACTACCAGCACCTTTTAAAAAGAACTTAAGGGTTTCTTTTAAGTTGTAATTGGATTTTAACCCGCTGCCAAAGCCTGCTATTAGAAACACTAATCCGATGATTGGCAAGTTATAACTGCTGATCCAACTGACAAAGGGAGAAAGAAGAATAAGTAATATTAAAACGCTCATCCATACAATGAACCAGTGAACAGCCTTTTTAGAACCTTTTTTATCATACTTTATGACCTCGGATTCCTTAGACTCAATTTTTTTGGCATAGAGAATAATTAGCGTTGAAAGGATAAAATATGTTAATGCAAAAATAACCAAACGATAAAGTGCACCTGAAAAGACAGGTAAGTCGACAATCTTCTGTGCGACACCAATGGTAAAAGGATTTGAGACGGCTGCTGCAAAGCCAATGCCAGTAGCAAATAAACTCATGCCTAATCCTGTTAAGGCGTTGAATCCTAAAGCATAACTAAGACTAAGAATCAAAGGTATTAGAGGAATAACTTCTTCAAAAATACCGATAAAAGCTCCCAATGCCATGAAGATTAAAATAATTAATCTGAGTAGGAGATATTTCTTTGAACTAAAATGCTTGATAATCTCAGCGATAATGGAAGAAAGAATATGAGCTTCATTAAGAATACCAATACTTCCCCCTATAATAAGAAGAAATAAGATAATGGTTATAATGATAACCCCTTCAGAGGTAAAGAGTACAGCAATAGGTGCTGCAATCCATTTATAAATTGGTAAGGGGTCACTTGTAATTTCATGATAAGAATCGGGGACGATCTTGGATTGACCTGCTTCAAGGGTGTAATCATAAGCACCTTGTGGAATAATCTGAGTTAGAATCCCTGCACCTAAGAGCAAAAGGATTAAAATAATAATTGCTGATAAAAAGGTCTTTGTACTAATGTTCATGGATTCGTTCATGATAACCTCCACTTTTGATTGATGAGTTGAATAAACTGATTCATAGATGCAAAAGCATCTGGATTTTTCTCCTGGAGATGAATTTGTATAGCCTCCATTATAGATAAAGTCACAGGTTTGATCTCTGAGTCAAGAAGATAATAGGAGGCATTTTCAATACCTTCTCTAAAACTATTTATCATCATAATAACGACTTGATTATGACTCATCATACTCAGGCAATGGAAAAATTCAAAGATCATGCTTTGACAGGCATGAAGATCTGATGTGTTTCTTAATTGAATCAAAAGCGTTTCCAGGTAAGGATCATAGGGATTCTTCATTGCTTTGGAGATCATGAATTGGATATGATATTCAAAAAACTCAATGATGTCAGATTTAAGAGAACTTTCTATGGATTCCTTGTCCATTTGAATCAAAGCATCAAGGATCTTAAAATTGGTTTGTGTCTTATAATCCAAAACCCACACGCCATGACGAGGTACAATTTTTATGAGACCTATTTCAGAAAGTTTAATTAAGCCATTATGGATGGTTTGTCTAGAGTAATTAAATATTGTTATTAATTCTCTTTCCGTTGGTAGTTTGGAACCCGCTTCATAGGTTCTTGATAAAATTCTTTTTGTAATTTCTTCAACAAATAAATCAACTGCCTGCATAGTTCCTCCTGGTGGACTGTCCACAATTTATTTTATACTTATTAGAATTTTCTGTCAATTCCTAAATTGTTATGTTCATATACATCAAACTTATTTTTCTGTATAATATGGTTCATAAGGAGAACGAATATGATTGTATTGGTACGACATGGTGAAACAGACGGCAATCTAAATGAAATGCTACAGGGAAGAATGGATACAGAACTGAATACGACAGGTATAAAACAAGCCGAAGCCATTGGTCATTATTTGAAAAATAGTAAGTTCTATAAAATCATTTCAAGTCCATTATTGCGAGCAAAAAAGACTGCTGAGATCATAGGGGAAATTCTTCACATTACTGAGATTATTATTGAGGATGCATTAATTGAGAGAGATTTTGGTTTGGCAGAAGGTCTTATTTTGTCGGAACGTAGAAAACTTTATCCAGATAAAAACTATCCTGAAATGGAAGCTTATCATCACATGCAAAATCGTATGATTGCCATGATTGAAAAATACATTTCAGGAAGTGAACCGATTATTATGGTCTCCCATGGCGCAGCCATTAACGCTGTATTAACCTATTATACAGGTGGCAGAATAGGTTCTTCCCATACGAGACTTAAAAATGGTAGTATTCAAATCTTGGAAAAAACAAATCATCAAATTGAGGTTCAAACCTATAATCTGCAAGTATATTAGGAGTGTGTTATGGAAATTTGGGACATTTATGATGAAAATCGCATAAAAAAAGATAAAACCATGGTTCGTGGACATCAAGTGGAAGCTGGAGACTATCATCTTGTGGTACACGTTTGCATTTTTAATGAAAAAGGGGAGATGCTCATTCAGCAGCGACAACCTTTTAAACAAGGCTGGTCCAACCTATGGGACATTACTTGTGGTGGAAGTGCAGTAAAGGGAGATTCCAGCCAACAAGCAGCCACAAGAGAACTGGAAGAAGAAATTGGCTATTACTATGATTTTACTGGTCATAGGCCAACCTTTACCATTAACTTTCATGAAGGATTTGATGATATTTATATCATTGAAGCAGAAGTTGATCTGACAACTTTAACTTTACAAGCTTCAGAAGTACAACGCGTGAAATGGGCAACCAAGGAAGAAATCTTTGAAAAGCTTCATCATGGAGAGTTTATTCCGTACTATGAACATTTTTTAGGGTTACTCTTTGAATTGAAAACCAAATTTGGTTGTATTAGAAAATAAGAGAAGCAAAGCTTCTCTTATTTTATTGGTAATGAAAGTATGAAAGTCATATCATCACCTTGCTCATCTTCTGCCATACGATTGACCATGATATGGCCACAGCTGATGCACTGATGCATGATTTGAATCCCTTTCTTAGTATGAATTTTTTTCGCGATAGGTTTCATTAGCCCATGGCATTCACTTTCACGGTCACCAGGAACTATATCCAAATGCTTGGAAAATAAGCAAAATGGACAATGATTCCTAAAGCTACCATTGGATAAAGGTTGTACGACCTTATGACAATTCTCACAGATAAATCCTGTGTTTTCTTTTCTTCGACTCATGTTTAACCCCCATTTCTTGACGATTTACAACATCAAGAAATATGGGTTCCGTTTATTCTTTTACATCTAGGCTTAATAAGTGAGGGACTTATTCACCCCTTAAGGGATTACTTCCGCTTCCGCCTTCATCTTTTAGAATCCGAACCACGACAGGCTTTGTGTGATTGTACCTGCCACTGTAACACGGGCATTGATTTGGGTCCCATGTTCCACCGGTTAGTTTCAACTTATTGCACTAGCATAGGCGTCGTCCCCACTAAATAAGAGTCATCGTATTTTTTTTAATCAAAATTTCTCCTTTCTCAATAAAAAAACTCCCAGATCTTCTGAGAGTTAACATCAAAACACCTAATTGAACCTCTCACGACTAAAGTCATAAGATTCTTAGGTAGAAAAGCCTAACAGCTTTTAATGGACTAAGCTAACCCGCCAGTTCCTG
>JAFGVN010000152.1 GCA_016937975.1 Clostridia bacterium | reverse complement strand
TTTTTATTTTGAAAACTCACTATCGATGTGGATAAGAATATTCGATAATGAATTGACATAGCTACCAAATTCGTTGTCATACCATCCAAAGATCTTTGCATGGGTTACTGGCAATTGAAGCTCGCCTACTGCATCCATATCATTGATGATTTGACTTGGGATAGGTAAGAAACCTGTTTTTGTTGCAGTCTCAACGCCCTCGATGACTGCTGAAGCTTTGAATCCTCTTAAATCTGAAGATACATTTTGTTTATCAGAATACACCAAATAACCCTTTTGGCCATTTTGTGCGGCCTTTTTATATAAATCATTGATGTAAGCCTTATTTAATACCGGTTCACCTGAAGCTTTAAGTTGAGATCTGAAAGTAATGTTTAAAGCAACTAGAGAAACCGTACTTGTAGGAATTCTTACTGAGTCTGCCATAAAACCAATATTTTTGATTTCAGGCAATATATATTCCAAAGCTTTTGCAGCGCCAGTAGAAGTTAAAATAATATTGTTTAAAGCAGAACGCGTTTTTCTTAAATCCTTTGCATCTTGTGCGGGCAGTGCATCTAATAAATTTTGATTATTCGTTGCAGCATGAATTGTTGACATGGAAGCTGTAAGTATCCTTGAAGAATCAATGTGATCCAGTAAAGGTTTCATCATGTGACTTAATGCCGTAGTCGTGCAACTTGCAGCTGAAATGACATCATGCTTGTTGTGATCGTATTTTTCATGATTAATACCATAAACGAGCATTGTCGTATCTTCTGGTAATGTAATATCATCGCCTTTAATTTTAAAGGGAGCACTTACAACAACTTTCTTTGCGCCACCAGCCAAGTGACCACGAGCGGATCCTTTTTTAGCCTCTGCATCTGCATGGGGATCCAAGAAAACGCCAGTACAATCTACAACAACATTAACATGATTTTCTCCCCATTTAATATCTTTAGGATTACGATCTGTTGTTAAAAATTTTATGTAATTGCCATCTATTTTAATTTCATAGTTTTCTTCATCAAGAATTTCAACTTCCAAACTCTTGTTTGAATAACCATACATGAAACGGTCTAGACCACCATATGTGGAGTCGTTTAAGATGAAATCAATTAAATCTTGTAAAGATCTTCCTGCACGGCGTCCAATACTGATGATGTAACCATTAAAGTGTTTCTCAATCATTTGGTTCCATAAAACCAATTTACCTATTCGTCCTAAACCGTTAATGCCAAGATATTTGTTTTGCATGCTGCCTCCTATATAGATTGGTCGTTTTTTGTCCCACTTTTTCACACAATTTGTATTCTACAGCAAAGTGGGACAAATGTGAACCCTAAAAATAAAAATATTTATAATTAAATTATTGTAACACTTGTTAAATCAACAGTTGTAGTATGGACATAAAAAGTCCCGATGTCAAATTAACTCTATCTACTCAAAATTTAAGACAATTTAAGCTTTTTTTAATGTTTTAAAATATATAAATTTGTTAGAATTAATCGATTAATAGGGAACAAATATATATTTGTTGACGTCTTAAGTATGTTAGGAGGTGAGAAACATTAAAAAGGATGTACTTGTTGAAGTTAAAGATTTGAGAAAAGTTTTTAGATTAGGTAAAGAGAATGTGGTTGCAATTGATAAAATGGATTTTGAAATACACAAAGGAGAAATCTGTTGTATTTTGGGAACTTCAGGTTCTGGAAAATCAACTTTGTTAAATATGATGGCAGGACTGGAAAAACCAACAAAAGGATATGTTAAAATACTCGGACAAGAAGTAACAAAGATGAATGAGAAAAAATTGGCTATCTTTAGACAGAAACATGTAGGTTTTGTTTTTCAGTCCTATAATTTAATGAATGCGCTAACTGCATTAGAAAATGTAAGTCTGCCCCTTGTTTTCAGAGGTGTTTCTAAAGCGAAGAGAAATAAAGAGGCAAAATCCTTATTAAAAGCAGTTGGTTTAGAAACCCATTTAAAGCACAAACCAACACAGATGTCTGGTGGACAGCAACAAAGAGTAGGTATTGCAAGATCATTTGTAGGTAGTCCCGAGATTATATTTGCAGATGAACCCACTGGAAACTTAGACTCAAAGACATCAGTAGAAGTTTTAGAACTGATGGAAAAATTAGTGAGAGACAAAGATCAAGCTTTGGTCATTGTAACTCATGATAAGAATGTAACGATGATAGCAGATAAGATTATCTATGTTCTAGATGGTCGAATAGAAAAAGTTGAATTAATAAAAAGAGAAGAAAAGGGGCAGATAGAAGATGTTCAAAAAGAAGCGTAAAGGATTAATACTCATATTAGTACTGGTGATGATGCTGTCTAATATGGTGTTTGCAACAGATAACGATGATTATACACTAACCGGTACAATAGAAGCAAATGGTACGATTTATGAAGGTGATGTTATTCTGTATAAAATGACTTTGACAACTAAATCAAATATATCTGGGATAAAAGTATATGTATCTGGAGATTTTTCATTGGTTTCAGGAAGTTCTTTTGATGTAGGTGATTTGCTTACAGCAACGGGCAATTATACAATTCCAGTTTCCTATAATGGTTCAGGCAATAAACTAAATGTTTTAGTAGATAACGGTGCAGGTAAATCAATCGTTCAAAATATTACGGTAGGGAATGTTTCGCCGACAAGTACTTCGACACCAGAACCTGTTGACAAAGATCGTTTATATCCAGAATTTAACTTGTTACTTAAAGATTCAGTGCCAAGATTTAGTGCTGGTTCAACCACAGCTTTCGAGTTTGATTTGGAAAATATCACGACGAACTATGGTAAAGATGTACAAGTGATTGTTAAGCATGGTGATAATTTTCCCTTTGATGATAGTGTGAATACAATTGCTACTTCTAAAGTTGAATTCAAAAGTAAGGAAAAGAAAACTTTATCGATGAATGTTACAACACCTAAAAATGTTGCAGCAGGATTTTATACCATTCCCCTTGAGATCAAATTCAAAAATATTTATGGATTAGAAAAAACAGTCGAAAAATCTATTCAGGTAGAGATTATCAGTAGAGAAAAAACGCCAAGTTTTGTTGTTGATAGTGTTCAACAAGGAACTGCTGAGTATGTTCCTGGAACAAGTGATCAATTACAAATCAACATAAAGAACATCGGTACAATTGAAGCCAAAAATGTATCGATGACCTTACAAGGATTGAATATCAATGGTATTACTTTAAATGGTGATACAGCAACAAAATATTTCTCATCAGTTTCAGGTGGTGCAAAAGACTTTGGTTACTATAAGATCAACATTTCAGATGCTTTAAAAACTACAAAATCAGAATTAAGCGTATTACTGACTTATTCAGATGCCTTTGGTAAAGTTTATGAAGAAACATTACCAGTTTATGTGAATATTCAAAGTGTCGGAGAAAGTTTATATGATTTTGATGTTAAGGTAAACAGTAAACCAAGTACCATTCAACCTGATGATCAATTTACCATTAAATTCGATTTGATTAACTCAGGAAAAGCGACTGAGAATTTAAAAATAAGTTTCAAGTCAGAAGGCAACTTCATATCAAAATCAGACTCTGTTGTGATGATTAAAAGCATTGATGCTGGTGCAACAAAATCATTAAATTTCGAATTGATTGCACCAACTGGTATGACTTCAAACAATTATCCATCTTATATTGTTGTTGAAAATTCTAATGGAGAAACAAGAGAGTTCTATGTAGGTTTATACGTAGACGGTGATACTGCATCAAGTTCAAAACCTAAAATTATTATTGATGCATATGATTTTGGCAAAGAAAACATCTTAGCCGGTGAAACTTTTGATTTAACCATTACCTTCTTTAATACTTCTAATACAATGGGGATTAGAAATGCTAAGATTTCAATTTCTACAGAAGAAGGTGCCTTTGTACCTGTTAACACAGCAAGCTCTTTTTATATAGAAGAGATCGGTGTAAAGGAAAAAGTAAGTCATACCATTACCATGAAAGCAAAATCAGATTTGAATGTAAAAACTTACAATGTAACAGCAAATATTGAGTATGAAGACAGCAATGGTAATTCATATGATAAAAATAATAACCCATACACTGCAACTGAAAGCATGGCAATTCCAGTCATGCAAGAATTGCGTTTAGAAGTGGAAGAATTGAATATTCAACCTTTTGTACCGGTTTATCAACCAACAGAAATTTTTGTAGAGTTCTTCAATATGGGCAAATCACCATTAAACAATATGATGGTAACTACTGAAGGAGATTTTGACATCCAAGATGGCAAATACTTTGTAGGTACGTTTGCTGCAGGATCCAATGATTATTATTCTTGTAATATTATTCCTTACAATCCTGGATTAAATTCTGGTAAAGTGATTTTTGAGTTTGAAGATGCCGTAGGTGAAAAGCATATTGTTGAGAAGACTTTTGAATTTGAAGCCATGGAAATGGAAGAAAACTACGAGGAATTCCCAGGTGGTGGAGATTTCGGTGAGTATGATGACTTTGGCATGGAAGAGCCTAAAAATGAATCACCTATGAAAAAAATCATTATCTTTGGTGTTATTGGATTAGTGGCAATTATTTTAATTGTAGTTGTCGTGAAAGTAATCAAGAAGAAAAAGGAGTTGAAACTCAATGACTAAACTTGATTTGTTGAAAATGGGTCTTAAGAATCTTTGGAGACGAAAAACCAGAACATTTTTAACGGTATTAGGTGTAATAATTGGTACAACAGCCATAGTAGTCATGGTGAGTTTAGGTTTAGGTCTGGAAAAGGCCCAACGAGAATCCATGGAACAAATGGGTAGTCTTACTGAAATAGAAGTTTATAAACCTTATTCATTTGAAGATTCAAGAACAAAAACAGATGAATCAACGGTTTATATGGATGAAGAAGCCGTAGACTTATTTAAGAGTTTGACGAATGTGGAAGCCGTTTTAGCAACTAAAAACACAAATATTCAGCTGACAATTGGAAAGAAAAGTTCTTGGGCTCAAATTCTTGCAGTTGATTTTGAAGCTCTGAAAGCCTTTGGATATGATTTAGCTGATGGTGAATGGCCGAGCGAGTTCGAAAGAAATGTTTTCATAGCAGGGGCAACAGCAAATCAAAACTTTTATGATATGAATGCCATGTACTATGAAGAGCCAGAACCCATCGATTTGTATACCAGTTCAATTAAGTGCTATTTAGATGGTGAATATTATGGCGATGGCAAGAAGAAAAGACCTTTTAGTATTGCAGTTTCAGGGACTTTGGAATCGAAACAAAACTATATGGATTATACCTCTTATATCAGTTTTTATGCTTACGAGCAATATGTGAAACAAAATGAAAAAAAATATGGTGATCGTTCACAAGATAAAAAAGTTAAACCAGGTACACGTACTGACTTGTATGACAGTATAAAAGTGAAAGTCAACGAAGTAGAAAATGTTGTAGCAGTCCAGGATCAGATTAAGGAATTAGGTTATGAAGCCTATTCTAATGCTGAATTTTTAGAGAGCAATCAAGGTTTTACAAGAGTTGTACAAGCGGTTCTAGGTGGCATTGGTGGAGTATCCTTGTTGGTAGCAGCCATCGGTATTACCAACACTATGATTATGTCCATTTATGAAAGAACACGTGAAATTGGGGTTATGAAAGTTTTAGGGGCAAAACTTAAGGACATTAAGAATTTATTCTTGCTGGAAGCTGCTTTAATTGGTTTTATTGGCGGGCTCTTTGGTTTAGGATTAAGTTTTATAGGTTCAAATGTTATCAACGATATATTCTTCAAATACAGTCAAGACAGCTATATGGTTGTTGAAGAAATCTCATATATGCCTTTGAAACTCTGTATAGCAGCTATGTTGTTCTCAACATTCATTGGTATTATTTCGGGATATTATCCAGCAAGAAGAGCGATGAAATTAAGTGCATTAAAAGCCATATCAACGAATTAATAAAAACTTCTCTTTTGAGAAGTTTTTTTTCAGTCATTTTTGATGACTTTTTATAATAAAAACATTACTTTTCAAATGACTACAAGGACTTCTCTTGAAGTATGAGATTCTCTAAACTTAATGACATAGGAGGAAATAATAATGTTAGAGATAAAAAAGAAATTGAGAAAAGTATTTGTTTTAACAGTGATTATGGCGTTGGTGGTGCAAAGTTTTGTTTGGCCTGTGTTTGCAATGGGAGAAAGCAATACAATCGCTGCTGGTTGGGGTACAACCTTTTACATAACTGATGATGGTAAATTGTGGGGATATGGCTCAACGGATGAGGACCTCATATTAAATGCCACATCAGATTACGTCGATGAACCCGTGCTTCAAATGACGGATGTTAAAAGCGTTGCAGTAAACCGTTATGCTGTAGTTGTGATAAAAAGAGACAACAGTTTATGGTATTGGGGGAGATTGCCTGAATTTGACAAGGTGGTTACACCAACAAAAATTATGGATGATGTAGCATATGCTGCCATTGATGGTGGAAACAACCAAAGTTTAATGGTTTTAAAAGTTGATGGAACATTATACCTTAATGATTCTACCCATGATATGGCACCGATTGTGCATAGTGCAAAAATTAAAACCATAGCCATTGGTGGTTACAATAGATTTTTCATTGATGAAAACAATGAATTGTGGGGATTTTCTGCGAACAAAAGTGGTGCAGATTCCAGTTTGGGATTGGGTACTAGTGAAGTTGTAATGGAACCTAGGCTTATTGCAACAGATGTTCAAAGTGTTGCTTCTGGTAATAGCAATACGATGATTTTAAAGAAAGACGGTACCCTTTGGATGTGTGGCGAGGGTTTTGATGGTAAAATGTACACGTTTGACGGATTAATAGACGGACCTGTAACATTGCCTGTAAAAGTGATGGAAAAAGTTATTCAAGTTGCAATAGGTAGTGGTTCACCTTATTTTTATGCAATAAAAAGCGATAAAACTTTATGGACATGGGGTAAAAACGACATGTCCTCATTGGGCAGCAGTTATTTGGATGCACCAATTAAATGGTCTGAAAATGTTACCAATATGACTGTAGGTTACCAACACAGAGTTTTAACCAAAAGTGATTTAACTTTGTGGACTGCCGGTAGAAAAGAAGGGGTTTATCATGCTTCAAGTAGCACAAATAATCCGTTGACCTTTACTGCAGAGAAATTATTAGACACACCAGCTACATGGGCTTTGTCTGAGGTTAGGGAAGCTGAGTATCGAAAACTGGTACCGCCAAGTTTGCAAAGTCATTATGATCAAGTTGTCAACAGAAGTGAATTTTGTACTTTGGCAGTAATTTGTGTGGAACAATCCATGAAAATGAGCATAGAAAATTATTTGAGCAGTAAAAACATTGAATTGCCTAAGGTCTCTCCATTTGAAGATATCAAAGGTTTGAGTTCTGATTCTCAAAAAGATATTTTGGCTGCCTATGCACTAGGTATTGTTAAAGGAACTTCAGAAACTACCTTTGAACCAATCAAACCGATAACAAGAGAAGAGGCAGCAACCATGTTAACCAATGCAGCAGTAGCTATGAATCAAAATACTCAAGCAACTATGCCTGTATTTGCTGATGACTCTGAAATATCGGGATGGGCAAGACCTTTTATTGGTTATATTGTTAATGTAAAGATTATGAATGGTGTTGGCAACAATAAATTTGGTCCAAAAGAGGGTTATCAAAGACAGCAAGCGTATATGACTGTCTTAAGATTGAACAAGTTGGTTGAAGGAGCAAACTAGGATGAAAAAGAAAAAAATACTTTTGGCAATTGTGATTCTCTTGTTGTTTACCTTGATGAGTTGTGAGAAAGATACAAATTCAGACAATGGAATGACCAATCAGAACGAAGTTCAGGAAAATACATTGGATTCTACAAGTCAAGTCAATGGTGTAGAACCAAGTGAACCAGTTGTCAATGAGACATCATTTGAAGAAAGTCCGTTGCTGTTGTTTGAAAATGCAATGAAGGAGAGTGGATTGACCATAGAAAATAGAAATGTCAAAGAAGCTTCTATGATTGGTGCATTAGAAGGTTGGGGTTGGACGATTTCCGGACTACCAATCGAAGGTTATGTGTTTGATTTAAATAGCAATGATGCAAACAGCATTGCAAATGTAGAACAAGTTCAGAATGAACATTTGCTCACATACTATAATGTAGAAGTTAATGGAGAAACACCTGTCTCTTTGGCAGAAATCAATGGCAATCTGGTTATTGTTTTTCCTATGGAAGATATGATGAAGCATCCTAAAAAAGATGAGATTTTAGAGATTTTAAGAAATATGTCATTTTAAATGGAAAGGATAGTCCTCGGGCTATCCTTCATTTGATTAATCGGATGAAAAGGAGTATTGCAGGAACAAATACTTTTTGCTATTCTGACTTTAGAGAAAACTATTTTGGAGAAGAAAAAATGATTCTTGAGAAGTGGATTTTACCAGTCAATCTTATTATGTTACTGATCATTTTAATGACAATAGCCATATTTTTGACAGGCATAAGAAAAGTTCAAAAAAGTCTATTGAAATTAGTCCTTGGATTTTTGACTACGGCTTTTGTTGTTTGGATGGCCTTATTTACAATCTATCAAAACATAATAGGCCTTTCCTTTAAAAATGAGTTTAAGAATATTCTTCATATTTTGGGTTGGATACTGCTCATATTGCTGGTTGTGGTTATTTGGATGTTATTTAGGAATAGAAAGACCTATTTTATGCCAAATTATGAGACAGCCTTTAAAAAAACAGATGAGTTAATTGCTTTGTTTGATCTTGATAAAAAACTCATTGAAGTGAATCATCCTCATGTTTATGACCAATTGTTTGGAGTAAGATCACTCACTGCAGTAGAGCATATGATGGACCGTTATGAATTATGGCAGTTTAGAATCATTGAAGTGGCTGATGGTGTAGGATGGATATTGCTTGGACATGATCTATCTGAGATTAAAAATCTTGAATTGAAAATAGATGAGGAAAACAGGATTTTGGAAGAAGGAAATAAGGAAATTCATGAACAAATGGGCATAGAAGCCACTTTGGAAAGTGAAAAAACTAGAATCAAAGTCATTGAAGAAATTCAGGTCATGCTTATTGAAAGGTTGGAAAAATCAATTGTTGACATACAGGAATGTTTAGAACAGAAGGTTATAAACCCCGATGAAATAAAAGCCTTGTCAACCCAATTGCGAGAAATCTATCAGGAAGTAAGGAAATCTGTCAATCATATAGCTGGAAAGGAATAGAATGATAAATATTTTATTAGCAGATGATCAACGTTTATTTATTGGTATGTTAAAGGAAATGTTGGCTAAGGATGAAAACATTCGTATTACAGGGATGTGTTCAAATGGCATAGAGGTTATGGAATGCTTTAGACGTGAAGTGCCTAATATTGCTGTTTTAGATATTGGAATGCCCCTCCAAAATGGTATTGATACTTTGAGATTAATCAAGCAGACCTATCCTCAAACAAAAGTTGTTATCTTGACAACCTTTGAAGACGAAAGAACCATTTTGGAAGCTTTGAAATATGGTGCAGAAGGCTATTTGGTCAAGGATTTGACGACTGAAGCCTTAATATCCGCCATAAAAAGTGTTGCCAATGGTTTGGTAACCTATCACAGTGCCGTTCATAAGTATTTAACAAATCATCTCATGATCAATCATACCAACAAAGAGCAAAAGCTAACAGTCGGTGGTTTCACCCTTGATCCCATGGATGTACAGATTATTAAATTCATTGCAAAAGGCAAATCGAACAAGGAAATAGGACTTTTAATGAATTATACTGAAGGGACAATAAAGAATAAGGTATCAAGGATTTTTAGTGTCACTGGTCTTGCAGATCGTACTGCAATATCCGTATTTGCAATTAAACATGGCTTGATATAGGAAGCGTACCGTGTATTCTAAACCCTTGATTCGGTTCAGTTTGGAAATTTACATTGCCATTTAATTGCTGAAAGCGCTCTTCAATACCAGACAGACCAAAGTTTTTGGATATGTTTTCACAACCTAAGCCATTGTCCAAGGTGAAAATTTCTACATCATTTGGATGATAACGCAAAATGATGTGTAGCATTTCAGCCTGACCATGCTTTATTGCATTTGTCATGGCTTCCTGACAAAGTCTAAATATGGCTTCAGTTTCTTTAGCATTGAGTTCACACGCTTTACCTGAAATTGAAAAATCAACCTTGATTTTTGGGTTTTTTAGTTGTTCAATTGCTGTAATTAGACTGGTCTTTTGCCAATAAGAATCAGCACCAACAAATGAATTTTTTATATCTGTTAAACTGGTACTAAGAAGTTGTTGACTAAGGATCAGTTTTTCTTTTGCATTTAAAGGTGATTCCATAGAAGCCAATTCCAAAGTCCCTAAAACGACCGTTAAGCTATGACCCAATATATCGTGTATATTCTGAGAAATTGTCAGTTTTGCCTGTGTTACAGCAAGCTCCTTCTTATTATTTTTCAATTTTTCAAGTTTAATTCTTAAAACAGATAGACTTCGATTTTTTTCTGCGACCAAGTTAAGTTGCTTCTTCTCTAAAGTGACATCTTTCATCAAAATAAAAAGATTGTGATGTTTCATGGAACTGACAAGGACATCATATACACTGTCATGATGCATTAGGGTTTGAATGCCCTCAAGATTGAAATTGATTTTGTCGAGCAATTCCTTTGGTCTATGCAGATTTTGAAAACTTAGATTACTATTTGTGAGTTGATGGTTTGTATTGAAAAAACACATGGCATCCGGCAAATTTGCGAAAATCAGTGGGTATGAGAAGGTTCTGATGTCAAAAAAACGAAATTTAAGGGCTGGAATCATGAATAAAATTATACCTAGTCCTGCGAAAATTGGCGTAATATCAAATACTGGAAAAGGAAAATACCATTCCAATAGGTTGAGTTTGAATAAAATATAATAAATGTTGATACTTACTGGCAATAATGTAATGAAGGCAAATAAATGACCTGCCATTTGCTGATTTTTGAAACTAGGCTGCTTTGTAAACCCTTTGGAAAGAATGATTACACCAGCAATCCAATAAATATATTGGATACCTTGGGCAATGTAAAACAATATCCCAAAATAATCTTTGTAAAAATCAAAATAAGAATAGAAATGATAATGAAACGGATTTGTCAATATGACCAAAAAAGATGCTGTTGGCAAGATTGCCAACAAGATCCATGTTGTCTTTGACGGTATCTTTTTTGTACGATATGTTAAGGCAAAAATTAAGAGGAAGTATCCTAGATAGTCTATGCCAATATACTGTAGAAGTATGAAAAGCCATCTCAACTCAATACTTGGAGATACAGTTTTTAATATTTTAGCAAACATCCATAATCCAATACAGCCTGAAACACTTAAAAAAAGATAGAGTAAAGGATCTTTTCTCGACCTAAGATAAACAGTATATGAAAATGTAAACAGACAGATTAATGAAAATAGATGTACAAAGGTAATAAAATAAATTTCATAAGCAAGTTTAGGATGAATGGCCATAAATCCTCCAGGTATTTTCTTTATATATAGCATATTTTCTTAATGAGAACAATCATTTTATGGAATGACCCAAGTCACAAGTGATGACGTGGAGGTCATTTTTTTATGCTTTTAATTGTTAAATCATGACGAAAACCAAAGCCTATAGGACTATGTGTGTGACTATGGGTTCTGATATATTAAAAGCATAGTTGAGAAGGAGGAACAAGTGTCATGTATCATTGAAATCAAAAAAAATGCCATGGATCAAATATTTTTTATATTTAAGATTGAAAGTGAAGTTATAGCTGTTTCAGGGAGTTATCTTACAAGAGCAGAATTGGAACGCCATGTCGTTATGTTGAGAGATTATTTGCCCTTTCTGAATTTAAATGAAAATAATGCAGGTTCAATATTGACTGTTGATATTTCTGAAATTGATCTGGCCTGTTTTACCATTAAGCATTTAAAAGGTGAAACCATTTTGAGGAGCAAGCATTATAGAGACCGAGAAGCATGCATCAGAGATTATCAGAAAATGAAAGAAGGCATTGTTTCAGCAAAAATGACGGATCAGACGGAGGTAAAGTTATGATTGACAAGAAAAAAAAGTACTCTTGGCTACTGGTAATCCTGTTGATGTTATTTTGTCTCCCAGGGTGTGATAAAACCAGTGAAGTTTTGAGTAAGAATGATTCAGTATTGGAAAACAAGGTTAATACGACATCTGACGACGAGTGGGCTCTTCCTGAAAAAGATGATGTCTACAAAGATCAACTCATGGATTTTGTTTTTAGTTATTTAGATGAAAATCCTCTCCTAAGAATCAATTATTATCCCATTGAAAACGATGATTTTGGAAGATTCTATGGTGTCATAGAAAACAATGGTATTGATCTTTCGGACTATGTCTTCAAGGGTGACTTAAATGGAGATGGTTTCATAGATGAAAAAGATTTGGACCTGTGGATTGAAGGTTCTTTAAAAAGTGATGAATACTGTGATCTAGATGAAAATCACCTTGTGGATTATCGAGATTTGATTTGTCTCAGTGAAAGATTACTAACAGAAATTAAAGGATTTAGTTTTTATGTAGATGGAGTTAAATTGGATATTCCTTTGATGCCATATCATCAAAATATGATTGACTTAACTCCTTATAATCTTGCATTAAAAGATCATACTGAAGTCCTAATTGTGCCGGAAGATTCAAATGGCGCGTCTGGGGAAAATCCATTGCCACCACCAAGTATGAATGCAGAAAGTGGTTTAATTTCTTCAGAGGAAATCGACGACATCGTAAATGAACTTTTATATGGCTTTGAAGCAATTCCCAATTATTATCTCGTCAGTTGGTCTGCAAGTCTAAGCTATGTTGCCCAGCTGACAGAAATACAGGATAACCCTGAAGACAATGTTGTGGAAAATGTAGGTTTGTTAGAGGATTACTTGACTATACTTACGGATACTTTTAATGAGAAAGTAGGCAATCTTCATTTTCAATACAATATGAAAAAAGGTGTTCATACTTTTCCCTTTGCAAACAAGTGGCTTGCAAGGGCAGGTTTGGATTATAGCAGCAAGAATGCTTCCGGTTATCGTACAGATATGGCGTCCTTTAAAAAAACGCAGCTTCTGACCTTAAAAACAGATGAGGATGGACGTTCGATCAAGCAGATGATTGCCTATCGAAACACTATTTTAACCGCTACAGACTATTCTGGAAGAACAGGTATGATCCTTGTGGCAGGATGGAATCATGTAAATGGTAAATTGGATGTTCAAAGAATGGGACCAGGATTTGGGCAGGATGACATTCTTCACCAGGTGATCATTTCAGACAATGAAATTCCCTTAATGGAACCCATTTATTCAGGAGATTATAAGGTGACTTATACAACAACCATTGATAATTTTTCAATGATTTTAAATCCTGATCAGGTGTATCGTCATGAAGAACATCCATATTTTAATGTTGTTGTGCCCCATACAGTAAAAGTAATGGGACGCCTTGTGACAAAGGGAAAAGAACCTATTCCAGGTGTCCGAGTTGAAATTTTAAGTTTATGTCCGGATTTGGGTATTGAAAACATAGATGCTGTCTATACTGATGACAACGGTAATTTTGTTTTAAATGAAGTGCCCTATGGATTGTATGACTTGAAATTTGATGGTGAAGTATATACTGAGGTTTGCCTTGACAATGTGGAAGAATTGGTTCACAACATGGGCGATTTAATGTTGGAAGGTACTTTTGACATTGAACTGCAATACTCCAATTATATGTACGGTTACGAGTTGACGGCATATTGGAATGATGTGGATATTCTAAATGATTTAGAAGGGGTGCCTTTGTTGACTTACCAGGATATGTTGTATCCGGAAACCGGTGAAAAATGCAAGCCGCTTATGGACTTAAAGTGGCCGGATGAGTATTTTATTGACTTCAATATGGAAGAATATCAACCTGTTTATGATATTTTTGAAGAATCTGAACCTGTATATTTCGGAATTATTCAGGAAATTATCAACAATGAAAGTGATGACATAAAAAGTCAAGGCAGCATCTATTTTGAAATACAACCTAACTTTACAATTAGTTATGGTGGTTACATGGATATGTTTTATTATTGTGGTCCAGTTATGGGTTCATATATTAAATATGAAAATGTCAAGAAATCTGATGGTAGTGCCGGTCCGAATGATGGGGATATGACAGGATTTATTGGAGCAATAAATTCAGAAGAATTTTTAGGTATCTTCAATGGCGAAACTTATGAGAGAGAAGGTGTGTCTCGATCGCATCAAGGTACGGAAGAAAGTTATAGGATTATTATTAAGCTTCATGAAGAAGAATAATAGAAAAATAGTGTGTTTTGTGTTGAAAGGATAAATAAAATGAATAGAAAATTAGTAATGAAACTTTGCTTAATATCTTTGCTTATTGTGTTTGCAGTTCTTTTAATGGGATGCTCTAATGAATCTGAGAATAACAGCAGTGAAACCATTGAAAAACAAAATGCTGTTTTGGAGCAACCTTCTGGTTTGGTAGATGGTTTTCCAAAGGGTTTTCCATTTTTCAAGGGATCTGAAGTGATGGAATGTGAGAATTATGGGGATTCAAGTTTTACACTTATTTTTACTGTAAATGAAGATTTTGAGAAAGTCTTGGATTTTTACATGAATTATTTTGAAGATGCAGACAGCTACATGGAATCAGATGGAGAGTCTTACTTCGAAGGTTATCAAGGCAATGGTTTTTATTTGAAGGGCTTAACCATTACAGACAATGGTTCTAATACAATGGTCTATGCCGTAATTGATAGTGATGAAGTCATATCAAACATTGACAGCAATGAAAGTGAAGAAGTTGATTATTCCAGTGATGTTATGACTTACGATACAGCAGTAGTTGAAGCGTTAAGCGACAATTATCCTTCTGATGTTGTCCCGATTTACCCAGATGCAAAAGTTATAGCTTGTTCATTGGCACCAAGTGGTAGTGGTTTTGTAAATTTAATCTTGCCTTACGATGGATATGACAGTTGTGTTTCTTATTATCAAGAGATTTTTGGAGAAGAAGGAGATTCCTACGAAACTCAGATCATGAAATCTGTTTCATTTGCAGGTACAAAAGAGGATTATAGATATACCGTTAGTATTGGTCATCAAATGGCTAACAATGATCCATTAGTTGTCATTACAGTAGACAAATAAGATTACTTTGCTTATTTTAGTTGACACTTTTCTTTTTTAAGTTATAATTATTATAATATTAAAAGCTTTGATTGAGAGTAGTAAATTGCTGTAACCTTCAAGAGAGTTAAGGGTTGGTGTGACTTAACAGGGAATGCATTTGAATGGACTCATGAGTGTGGTATTGAACTAAAGTAGGTACTGCCGGTTAACCCCGTTATGAGTTGTGAGTGGAATATTCAATTAGAGTGGTACCGCGGAAGTATACTTTCGTCTCTTGCTAGAGACGGAAGTTTTTTATTTTTAAGAAAGAAAGGAGTCGTTATGGAAAAGAAAATTATATTTAGTGGCATTCAACCTTCAGGCAAACTGACTTTAGGAAACTATTTGGGAGCTGTTAGAAATTGGAATAATCTACAAGAAGAATACAACTGTTTTTACTGTATTGTTGATATGCATGCAATGACTCAATATCAGGAACCAAAAGATTTAAGAAAGCAAACCATGGAAGCTTTAGCCATGTTATTGGCTTGTGGTTTGGATCCAGATAAAAACACTTTATTCATTCAGTCACATGTACCAGCACATGCTGAAGCTGCATGGGTGATGTCTTGTATGACTTATTTTGGTGAGTTAAGTCGAATGACGCAGTTTAAAGATAAATCTGCTAAGCAAAGTGAAAACATTAATGCAGGACTATTTACGTATCCAGTTTTAATGGCAGTGGATATTTTACTGTATCAAACACATTTAGTCCCTGTTGGGAGTGACCAGAAGCAACACATTGAATTAACAAGAGATGTGGCTGAAAGATTTAACAACCGTTATAGTGAAACTTTTGTAATTCCAGAACCTTATATTGCAAAAGTCGGTGCAAAAATCATGTCACTTCAAGAACCTGAAAAGAAGATGTCAAAATCTGATGAGAATGAAAATGCCAACATTTATCTTTTAGATCCTCCAGAAGTGATACGAAAGAAATTCAAAAGAGCTGTGACGGATTCTATTGGAATTGTTCAAATTGCTGATGATCAACCGGGCATTAGAAACCTTATTTCAATTTATTCTGTATGTAAGAATATGACAGAAGAAGAAGTGGCTAAAGCGTTTGAGGGTAAAGGATATGGTGATTTCAAATCTGCAGTTGCAGAAGCAGTCATTGAAGTTTTATCACCAGTCCAAGAGAAATTCCATGCTTTAATGAGTGACAAGGAATATCTTGAGAAGGTTTATCAGGAAGGCGCTTTGAAAGCTGAGAATGTTGCAAGAAAAACATTAAGAAAGATTTATAAAAAAGTAGGTTTTATACCTCGCTCATAGTTTGTTATGACCTATAGATTATTAAATAGTCTATAGGTTTTTATAATTTCAGAACTTGTTATTTCCATCATTCCTCTTTACAATGAGAATAGGTGATGAAATGATTAATAAACATTATGTAGAAGTAAAACAAATAAAGAAAAATACAGGTCTACCAGATACCTATTTTATTTCAAAATTTGGATTTTCACCTTATAAGGCTTGTCAACACAGTTGTAAGTACTGTGATGGTAGATCAGAGAAATATTATGTGGAAGGTGACTTTGAGAAGGATATTGTTATTCGAAAGAATATACCTGAGATATTAGAGCTGTCTTTAAGCAAGTTTAGAGAAAAAGGTATTATCGGTATTAGTTCTGGTGTAAGTGATCCCTATCAACCAGTTGAAGCCAGTGAAAAGATGATGGTGGATTGTGCTAGAATCATCAGCAAGTATCGCTATCCTGCAATGCTCTTCACGAAGTCCAGTCTTGTCAAAAGAGACATAGACTTGTGGCAGGAAGTCCATGAAAAAGCTGGATTTACCTTAATGATGTCTATTGTGTTTCCAGATGATTCATTGAGAAGAATATTTGAGCCTTATGCCAGTTCTGTTGAGGCGAGACTGGAAACCCTTCAAGCCTTTAAAGAAAGAGGCATGAGTGTAGGGGTATTGGCTATGCCGCTTTTACCTTATTTAACAGATTCTGAAGAACAGATGATAAAGATGGTGGATAACTATAAAAAAATTGGTGTAGACGTAGTAATGCCTGGTGGCATGACTTTAAGGCCAGGTGTCAACAAAGAAACTTACTTTAAAGTCATTGAAGAACATTTTCCTCAACTGCTTGGTAAGTATCGGTCACTATACAGTGAAAATAAGCTATCAGGTGCACCTAAATCACAATATTCCAAAGCAGTACATCAAAGATTTGGCAATCTCATTGAAGGAGCAGGGATTCCTACAGAAATACCACATCATCTCTATAAAAATAGAATGCCCCTCTATGATGAAATATATATCTTGATGACTCATATGATTGCATTGTATGATAGAAGAGGTGTAATAACTGATAACTTGGTTTTAGCGAGAAAAAGATATAGCAAATGGCTTTTGGATGAAAAGCAATATTTTAATCGAAGAAGAAATTTGAGTTATTTGGATTTGGAAAGTAAAGTGATGCACATGTTAAATACTGGAGAAATCATTGAGATTATTCATAATGAAAAATTAGCATCCTTCTTTAAAACCATTATTTTAGAAAATAAAACATTTAATTATCTCACTTTAAAACTGGAGGAAGAATAATTTGTACGACATCATTGGAGATTATTATTTAGAAAATGGCATAGTAAGACCAGTTGATTCTTTTCAATTGGAAACCCATTCAGAACAAGTGATTTATGAAGTCATTCGTGTAATCAATGGTAAGATATTGTTTCTTGAAGATCATATGCAGAGATTAAGGCATTCTTTAGATTTTATACATTTGGAGTTGTCCTTAGTGGATAAGATTCAAAGGGATTTAAATAAGCTTTTGGAAGGGCATTCATTCAATCAAAACATTAAAATCGATGTTTATGACCATACTTATCGATGTTATTTTATTAAGAGTAAATACCCTGATAAATCCTTGTATGATTCAGGTGTAGATGTTTGTATTTTGGAACACCATCGTAAGAATCCTGAAATTAAAGCTTTAGACATGGCATATAAGGCACGTATTGAAGAAATCAAAGGCAATCAGTATTTCGAAGTTCTTTTAAAAGATGAAGAAGGTCATATCCTGGAAGGTAGTCGTTCCAATGTCATTTATGTAAAAGGCAATCAGATTATCAGTGCTCCTTTAAATGAGATTTTAAATGGTGTTACCTTTAAAAATGTTGTAAAAATGGCACACGAATTAAATATTGATGTGGTTTATAGAAAAATTCATCATGAAGAACTAAAGGATTTGGAAGCCTGTTTTTTAACAGGCACTTCTTTAGGAGTATTGCCTATAAGAAAGATATATGATTTAGAATACGATGTAAAGCATCCTGTTTTAAAGCAATTAATGGAAAGTTATGGACAATTATATAAAAAATAATCAATCAACAGATCAACAAGGAGGCATTATGAAAAGTGTAGTAGATCGTTTTATAACTTATGTAAAGATGGATACAAAATCCGATAGCAGTTCTAATACTTGTCCAAGTACAAAAGGACAGTTGGAACTTGGAAAGCTGTTGGTGGAGGAGCTAAAAGCTTTAGGTTTGAAAGATGCAGAAATAGATGAAAATGGCTATGTTATGGCAACTCTTGAAGCCAATGTTTCAGGGGACTTCCCAACAGTGGGTTTCATAGCTCACATGGATACAAGTCCGGATTTTTCTGGAAAAAATGTAAACCCACAATTTATAGAGAACTATGATGGTAACGATATTGTTTTGAATAAAGAACTCAACATTGTTATGAAAACATCTGATTTTCCAAGTTTAAAAAAGTATGTAGGTCAAACCCTTATTACCACTGATGGTACTACATTACTTGGCGCAGATGATAAAGCTGGTATTGCAGAAATCATGTCAGCTGTGGACTTCTTAGTGAACCATCCAGAGATTCCACATGGTACTGTGAAAATCGGTTTCACACCGGATGAAGAAATTGGTAGTGGTGCAGATCACTTTGATGTTAAGAAATTTAACGCTGATTTTGCTTATACCGTTGATGGTGGTGAAATAGGTGGTATTGAATACGAAAACTTCAATGCTGCAAATGGTGTTATTACAATTCAAGGCAGAAATATTCATCCGGGAAGTGCTAAAGATAAAATGGTTAATGCAGTCGTAATAGGTAGTGAGTTAATTCAATTGTTGCCAACTGCACAAAGACCAGAACATACTTCAATGTATGAAGGTTTTATACATGTTAATGATTTCAATGCTACTGTAGAAAAAGGTGAAATGATTGTTCTTGTTAGAGATCATGACCGTAATGCCTTCGAACAAAAAAAGACAATTTTAAAACAAGCAGTTGCTTATTTAAATACCAAGTATGGTGAGGATACTGTGTCGTTAAAATTAGAAGATTCTTATTATAATATGGCTGAAAAAGTTATGGAAAAAATGGAAATCATGGATACCGTAAAAGCTGTGATGAAAGATTTAGATATTGAACCTGTAACACATCCTGTCAGAGGTGGAACTGATGGTTCAAGATTATCTTTTATGGGTCTTGTAACACCAAACTTGTTTACAGGTGGCGCAAACTATCATGGTAAGTTTGAATATATAGTGAAGGAATCTATGGAAAAAGCAGTAGAAGTAATTGTAAAAACCATAGAAGCTTATGCAAAATAAAAAAAAAGGTGCTTAGCACCTTTTTTATCGTATTACCAAAACAGGTTTTGTTGCATGATGTACAACTTTGTTGGTAACACTACCAAGTAGAAATCTCTTGATAGCTGACATACCATGGGTACACATGATGATTAAATCAACATCTTCTTCTTCAGAAACTTCAATAATGACTGATGAGGCATCGCCAAATCGACAAAGTTTCTCATGGGAAATTCCTTCAAATTGCATAGCAACATCATTGACAATGGCTTCACCATTTTCTGTATGTGGCATACTTGGTGTTTCAATTGTCAAGGTTTCATTAGCCCAATATATTGGTGTTATGGGTTCATCTACATGGAGAATATAAACCGTAGATCCATAAACTTTTGCTAAAGATTTAGCCATCTCATAAGCTTTATCAGATTCAGAGCCATCAACAGGTAGTAGAATCTTTTTCATCAAACCACCTCCTTATTGAATAGATGCCCAATATTTTATTTTTCAATCACTTTCAGGTGAAATAACTGGTTGAAACCTTCTTATGGCAATATACACAAGATAGTGTTAAAATAAGTTAGAAAAGAATGAAAAATACGAGCACAAAAAAAATGAACCTTGGATGGGTTTAGACGAGATTTTTTAGTCTTTTTCA
>JAFGVN010000151.1 GCA_016937975.1 Clostridia bacterium | reverse complement strand
TCGAGATAATCCTATTAGATTGTTAACAATCTGAGTTGCCATTGTACTTAGATGTAGAATGGAAGCAACGTAGTTGCATTTCTTGTTGCTGTAAGAATAATGAAGAAATAGTTATTGGCATTTGTAATATTAAAATCAGTTGGAAGTGCTTGAAAGACTAGATATCTTTGTTAAAAAGTTAATTTATATAAAAAGTGTTTTAAAATTATAGGAATCGTGTAAAATGGGTTTGTAACCTGGAATGACTACTAACATAATGTAGTTTAAATACATGACCTTATCAATAAGTATGAAGGAGGCGTGATTAAATGAATTCACGAGAGGTCATAATAGTTACTAATAATCAGTCTGTTTATGATACATATCATGAGTCATTTGAAGTAGAGTATTTAGAAAATCAAACCTTTCTTCAAGTACTTGAATATTGTAGAGATGCAGTACACTTAGGGAGAAAACTTCTTACACATCCTTTGACAGGTAGTGTGAAACCTAATGAGACACCTTTTAAATCAGTGATGATTACAAAAGTTTGTGGCGTGTTAGAGATGGATTCATTAAACCTAATTGAAAGTGCAATTCATACAACAAAAAAGTTTTTAAATGACCACGAAGTGAAGGCATGGCCAGACAGAATATTGGATGATTTTAGATTGATCGATTTTAGGTTGATTAAAAGTGGAATCGAATCAATTCAATAAAGTACATGAGAATGTATAGGAGGATTAATATGAGTAAAATTTATGACGTTGTCATAATAGGTGCAGGTCCTGCTGGTTTGTCTGCAGGTTTATATGCTGCAAGAGCTAAAATGTCTGCTTTAATTATTGAAAAGGATAGAAATGGTGGACAAATCGTGACTACTGAAGAAGTCGCAAATTATCCTGGTGGCATTAAAGAAGAAACAGGTCCATCTTTAGTTGCTAGAATGGTTGAGCAAACTGAAGAGTTTGGTGCTGAAAGAGTAAAAGGAAATGTTGTTGATGTTGATTTTACAAATGATATTAAAATTGTTAAATGTGAAGATGCAGAATATCAAGCTAAATCAGTAATCATTGCAACAGGTGCATCTCCAAGAAAATTAGATTGCCCTGGTGAAAAAGAATTAACCGGTAAAGGTGTTTCATATTGTGCAACTTGTGATGCTGATTTCTTTACGGACTTTGAAGTGTTCGCTATTGGTGGTGGAGACACTGCTGTTGAAGAAGCAATGTTCTTAACTAAATTTGCAAGAAAAGTAACTTTAGTTCATAGACGTGATGAGTTAAGAGCTGCAAAATCTATTCAAGAAAAAGCATTTAACAATGATAAAATTGAATTTATTTGGAATTCTGCAGTGCATGAAATTAAAGGTGATGGTATGGTTGAATCTGTAGTTCTAGAGAATTTGGAAACAGGTGAATTGACAGAAATCCATGCACATGAAGATGATGGTACATTTGGTATTTTTGTATTTGTAGGTTATATTCCTCAAACAACATTATTCAAAGATAAAATTGAATTGGATAAGGCTGGTTACATTTTAACAGATACTGAAATGAGAACCAATGTGGAAGGTGTTTACTCTGCAGGTGATGTAAGACAAAAAACTTTAAGACAAGTTGTAACTGCTGTTGCTGATGGTGCTATTGCTGCAGTACAAGCAGAAAAATATATCGATCATAAATTTGGACACTAATTGTATAGTGAATAATTAAGGAGGCAGAAATGTTAGTTTTAGATAAAGATAATTTTCAAGAAAATGTATTGGACACTCAAGGTTTTGTATTAGTTGATTTCTGGTCAGATGGTTGTGAGCCATGTAAAGCTTTAATGCCAGATGTAGAAGCTTTAGCAGATGAATATGAAGGTAAAGTCGTATTTGCAAAATTGAATACAATGCAAGCTAGAAGATTGGCAATCTCTCAAAGAGTTTTAGGTTTACCTACAATCATTTTATATAAAGATGGTCAAAAATTAGGTGAAGTAACAAAAGATAGTGCAAACAAAGCTGGCATTAAAGAATTGATTGAAGCACATATCTAATGTGTTTTAGCGTTGTGCGAGATGTTTTTAATTGGGGGTCTCGCACAACATAATATATCATTTATAAATTATAGGAGGTGACATCCATGCGTTTAGAACTAGGTCATATCTTGATCAACGACGTTCAGTTTGGGGATGTTAGTAAAGTGGAAAATGGCGTTCTTTATGTCAATAAAGAAGAAATGAAAGCTCTTTTATTACAAGATGACCACATTGCAGACATTCAAATTGAATTAGCTAAACCAGGGGAATCTACAAGAATTACACCAGTGAAAGATGTCATTGAGCCAAGAGTAAAAGTATCTGGCGATGGCGGAATTTTTCCGGGTGTAAAGAACAAGGTGAAAACAGTTGGTAGCGGTAGAACCCATGTATTAAAGGGTGCAGCAGTTGTTACAGCTGGTAAGATCGTTGGTTTCCAAGAAGGCATCATCGACATGAGTGGTATTGGCGCTGAGTACACACCATTCTCAAAACTTAACAACGTAGTCGTTGTTATTGAGCCACAAGAAGGCTTAACTCAGTATGAATACGAAGCAGCAGCTAGAAATGCTGGTTTAACTGCAGGTATTTACTTAGGTGAATTAGCAAGAAATTTAACACCAGATGAAATCGAAGTTTATGAAACTAAGCCGATTTTCGAACAAGCAAACGAATATCCAGAGTTACCTAAGGTAGGATACGTTTACATGTTACAAACTCAAGGTTTATTACATGATACTTATGTATATGGTGTAGATGCTAAGAAAATTGTTCCAACAATTTTATACCCAACAGAAATCATGGATGGTGCAATTTTAAGTGGTAACTGTGTATCTGCTTGTGATAAAAACACAACATATCACCATTTAAACAATCCGATTATCAAGAATCTTTATGCGCAACACGGCAAGGAAATTAATTTCATGGGTGTTATTATTACGAATGAAAACGTATTCTTGGCAGATAAGGAAAGATCTTCTGATTGGACAGCAAAATTAACTGAATACTTAGGTCTTGATGGTGCTATTGTATCTCAAGAAGGTTTTGGTAACCCGGATACCGATTTAATTATGAACTGTAAGAAAATCGAAGGTAAAGGTGTTAAGACTGTTATTGTTACAGATGAATATGCAGGACAAGATGGTAGTTCACAATCTTTAGCAGATGCTGATAAAGCAGCAGATGCAGTAATTACTGGTGGTAACGCTAATGAAGTAATTACATTACCGCCAATGGATAGAATTATTGGTATGTTAGATTATACTGATACAATTGCTGGTGGTTTCAATGGTTCATTAAAAGCTGATGGTACTATTGTAGCAGAGATTCAAATTATCACTGGTGCAACAAACGAATTAGGTTTTAATAAGCTGACAGCTAGAACATACTAAAATCAGTGCATAATCTTAAGATTATTGAACTGAAAATATTTTGAATGAATGAGTAGAATGGATAATAAAAGGAAAGGAAGACTGAAATGAATATTTTAGAAAATAAAAAAGTAATCATTATCGGTGACCGTGATGGTGTACCGGGTCAAGCAATTGAAGAGTGTGTAAAAACAGTTGCTTCTGCAGAAGTGGTTTTCTCAGCAACTGAGTGTTTTGTCTGAACGGCTGCAGGCGCAATGGATTTGGAAAATCAAAATAGGGTTAAAGCATTAACAGAAGAACATGGAGCTGAAAATATCGTTGTGATATTTGGTGCTGCTGAAGCAGAATCTGCAGGTTTAGCTGCAGAAACAGTAACTGCTGGAGATCCAACTTTCGCTGGTTCGCTTGCAGGAGTTGAATTAGGTTTATCAGTATATCATGCTGTTGAGCCAGCATTCAAAGATGCCGTTGATTTCGACGTATTCGATGAGCAAGTTGGTATGATGGAAATGGTTTTAGATGTAGAAGAAATTGAGTCAGAAATGACAAACATCAGAAACGAGTTCTGTAAATACTTATAATTAGTAATAATTAATGTTATGAAGATCTAACCCGTCTAAATAACAAGCAACATTTTGATTCCAAATTCAATGTAAAAATAGTTCGGTTCGAACTATTGGGAAAGTCCTATATGGCCACTGGTAACAGTGAAGTTGTTAATAATGCGAAAGCATTAAGTATAGAGGTGGATAAAATGAGCAAATTAAGAGTAATTCATTATATCAATCAGTTTTATGCCGGCATTGGTGGTGAAGAAAAAGCTGATATCAAGCCTGAAATCAGAGAAGGTTTTGTTGGACCAGGTATGGCTTTAAACACTGCCTTTAAGGATGAGGCTGAAATTGTTGCTACAGTGATTTGTGGTGACTCTTACTTCAACGAAAATATCGATGAAGTAAAGGCTGAAATCATTGAGATGATTAAACCTTATAATGCTGATATTTTTGTTGCAGGTCCTGCGTTCAACGCAGGTCGTTATGGTGTGGCTTGTGGTGCGATGTGTAAAGAAGTACAAGAAGTACTTGATATGCCAGCTGTAACTGCTATGTATGAAGAAAACCCTGGTGCAGATATGTACAAGAAGTTTGTTTATACAGTTGCTACAGGTAACTCAGCTGCAACAATGAGAAAGGCAGTTCCAGCACTTTCACAATTAGTTTTAAAATTAGCTAAGAATGAAGTGATTGGTACACCAGAAGAAGATGGTTATTTAGCAAGAGGTATTAGAAAAAATATCTTTGAAGAAAAAATAGGTGCTGAACGTGCAGTGGAAATGCTTGTTAAGAAATTAAAAGGCGAAGCTTTTGTAACAGAGTATCCGATGCCAGCATTTGATAAAGTCGTACCTGGTAAAGCGATTAAAGATTTATCAAAAGCAAGAATTGCTTTAGTAACATCAGGTGGTGTTGTTCCAAAAGGAAACCCAGATAGAATCGCTTCATCTTCAGCTCAAAACTATGGTCGTTATGACATTTCAACTGTACATGATTTAACGTCAGAAACTTATGAAACTGCACATGGCGGTTACGACCCAGTATATTGTAATGCTGACTCAGATAGAGTATTACCAGTAGATATCTTAAGAGAAAAAGAAAAAGCTGGTGAAATTGGTGAGTTATATAAGTACTTCTACACAACAACAGGTAATGGTACTTCTGTAAAGAACTCTTTGGCTTTTGCTAGAGAATTTACAAAAGAACTTATTGCTGACGGTGTAGATGCTGTTATTTTAACTTCGACCTGAGGTACCTGTACGCGTTGCGGTGCAACGATGGTTAAAGGTATTGAGGAATCGGGTATTCCAGTAGTACACATTTGTACAGTAGTTCCAATTTCGTTAACAGTTGGTGCAAACAGAATTGTACCGGCAATTGCGATCCCTCATCCACTTGGTGATCCAAACCTTTCTAAGGCTGAAGAGTACAAAGTGAGAAAGAGAATTGTAGATAAAGCTCTACACGCATTAACAGTTGAAGTTACTGAACAAACCGTATTTGAAAACTAGTTAAATTTAAATAGGGAGGAGTATGCTTCTCCCTATTTTTTAAACAATAATGATTGAACAATCTTTCCATTAGATGACAACCAATCACGGAGGTGTAGTGATGAATAATGCTGTTATAAAAGCGGCTGGTTATATTTTAGTGCATACACAAGATATGATAATGCACAACGGTACTACTCAAACCGTTGAAAAAAGAGTAAATCCAGATTCAGAATATTTAAAGGCAGTACCAAATCATTTAAGATCATATGAAGAAGTTATCAATTATGCACCTAATCAAGTTTACATTGGCAACATGACGCCAGAAGCATTAGGTCAAATGGAAAAACCTTGGGTGGGTCAAGATGTACCAAATGCAAGCCGATACGGTAAATTTGGTGAGATTATGCCACAAGAAGATTTCATCATGATGATTAAAAACGCAGACGTTTTTGATTTAGTAATGTTAGAAGAGAATTTTGTTGCTCAATATTTGGAAGCATATAAGAGCCATGAATTGATTACTGAAGAAGAAATCAATCGTATAGGTAAAGGTCAAAAATTAGAAGATATTCAAACTGCTGTTGCAGCCCATGGAGAAGCAATTTATCATAATAATCAATTGGTAGGTTGTGTAAAAAAAGCACATGACGTGGATCCTAACTTAAATGCACATGTTATGTTTGAAAATCTAGTTGTTAAAGCATCAGGCGTATTGGCATTTAAACATTTAATTGCAAAAAATAATATCAATGTAGAAGATATTGATTATGTTATCGAGTGTTCTGAAGAAGCTTGTGGTGATATGAACCAAAGAGGTGGTGGTAACTTTGCAAAAGCTATTGCAGAAGCAGTAGGTGCAGTGAATGCTACAGGTTCAGATTTAAGAGGCTTTTGTGCAGCACCAACTCATGCTTTAATTTCTGCAGCCTCATTAGTAAAAGCAGGCACATACAAAAATGTTGTCATTGTTGCTGGTGGCGCAACTGCAAAATTAGGGATGAATGGTAAAGACCATGTTAAAAAAGAAATGCCTATTATTGAAGATGTCTTAGGTGGTTTTGCTGTTTTAGTGAGTGCAAATGATGGTGTGAATCCAGTTATTAGAACAGAGTATGTTGGTAGACATACTGTTGGAACAGGTTCTTCTCCACAAGCAGTAATTCAAGCTTTAATCACGATGCCACTTGATTTGGCTGGTTTAAAAATCACTGATATTGATAAATATTCTGTTGAAATGCAAAATCCAGATATTACAAAACCTGCTGGTGCTGGTGATGTTCCAGAAGCAAACTATAAAATGATTGCTGCACTAGGTGTTAAACGTGGTGAAATGGAAAGAAGTGACTTGAAAGAATTTGGTGAAAAACACGGTATGCAAGGTTGGGCACCGACTCAAGGTCACATTCCATCAGGTGTTCCATATCTTGGATTTGCTATTGATGATATGACTACTGGTTCTGTTAATAGAGCGATGATTGTTGGTAAAGGTTCTTTATTCTTAGGTAGAATGACAAACTTATTTGATGGTGTTTCTGTTATTTTAGAGAGAAACCCTGGAAAAGTTCAAGAGTCAGGTTCTATTTCAAAAGAAGAAGTGAACAAAATGATTGCAGAAGCGATGAGAGATTTTGCAAAACATTTATTAGCAGAATAAGGAGAGCATACCATGTCTGAAAATAATATTAAAAAAATAATTGGTAATACTTTCATGGATATTGCCAATGCCATAGAAACTGGATCTTTCGGACAAAAGGTTAAAATCGGTATTACAACCCTTGGAAGTGAACACGGTACAGAAAATCTTGTAAAAGGTGCTGAGCTAGCAGCGAGAGATGCAGGAGATTTTGAAATCGTGTTAATTGGTCCAAAAGTAGAAACAGCTTTGGAAATTGCAGAAGTATCATCTGAAGAAGAAATGCATGAAAAAATGGAAGCATTACTGGATTCAGGTTATATACAAGCATGTGTGACCATGCATTATAATTTCCCTATTGGTGTCTCTACTGTTGGTCGTGTTGTAACACCTGGTATTGGCCGTGAAATGTTTATTGCAACGACTACAGGTACCTCAGCAACAAATCGTTCGGAAGCTATGGTTAAAAATGCCTTATATGGTATTGTCGCTGCAAAAGCAATGGGGATCCAATCGCCAAGTGTGGGTATCTTAAATGTAGATAATGCACGTGGTGTTGAAAGAGCTTTAAAAGAATTAAAAGATAAAGGCTATGATATTAACTTTGGCGAATCTCAAAGATCTGATGGTGGGTCTGTAATGAGAGGTAATGACCTGCTTACAGGTTCTGTAGATGTTATGGTTACAGATACATTAACAGGTAATATCTTAATGAAGATGTTCTCATCTTATACCACTGGCGGTTCTTATGAATCATTAGGTTATGGCTATGGTCCTGGTATAGGTATTGATTATGATCGAGCGATATTAATTCTTTCAAGAGCATCTGGTGTTCCTGTTGTTGCTAATGCAATTAAATATGCAGCACAATTGGCAAAAGGCAACTTAATTGAAGTTTCGAAATCAGAATTCAAAAAAGCGAAAGAAGCAGGACTGGATAGCATCTTGAAAGGTTTTCATAAAGAAGCACCAAAAGCATCAGAAGAAGTCGTTGAAAAACCTGCAAAAGAAGTTGTAACAGCTGATATCTCAGGTATTGATATTATGGATTTAGATGCAGCTTGTGAAGCCCTTTGGAAAGAAGGGGTTTATGCAGAAAGTGGTATGGGTTGTACAGGTCCAATTGTGCTTGTTAATGAGAAAAATTTAGATAAAGCTATTGCCGTATTAACTAAGGCAGGCTATGTTGCTTCAATGAAGCAAGATTGTTAGTGTTAATGGGAAGCCCTTAAATCCCTTTAATAAGCAAATACTATTGAAACCCTCGAATCCTCGAGGGTTTCTTTGTAATCGTTTCTATTTAATGAAGAAATTTACAATTACAAAGCTTCTTGAAACACGGTTTCATAACTGATTTTTTTCAAATGAATGCTCAAAATACGAGTAAAATACACACCTTCATATTACAATTTCTTGAGCTCGGAATGCAACGATTTGTAACTTCTCAAATACTTTGTGTATGTTTAACAAAAAATGTATTGGGTATAAGATTGCTAGTGGACATCAACTGCTAGATGCAATAGAATTACTTATGTTCATTAAATCTGTCTTATCGATAGGCGTATTTAATGGTATGTAGTAACCAATTCCATGTTTGGGAATAAAATTCTATTCTCGTTGCACTTTGAAAATTGAATGAGAAGTGAAAGGTTAAATATTACTTTTTTTATGACAAAGAGGAAAGCGTTTTTTTTATGAAAAAGCTAACCGATATATGTTATTATTGTAATAAGTTAACTTTTTACATATTTAAAAGTGGCTAAAATGTGTGACTTTTTCATATAAAATATGGTATATTTGTAAATATCTCATATTGAGTTTTATTTGGAAATAGAGCACAATTAGATGTATGGTTTTATGCAATGTAAATTGCATGCGGTATTACATAATGTAATGCAAAGAAGAAATAGGGGAGGAACAGAAATGTTAAAAAGAACAATTGCAATGTTTTTAGTTGTACTTTTAGTTTTCGCAAGTTTTGTAGCTTGTGGCAATAACGAAAATAACAATACAACAACTAACAACACACCAAGCAACACAACAAATAACACTGCTAATGATGCTACTAATGATGATGGCATGGATTATTCAGATGTTAAAATCGGTATGGTAACTGACTCAGGTACAATTACTGACAAATCGTTTAACCAAGGTACTTGGGAAGGTATCTTAGCTGCTGAAGCTGAGTTTGGTATCGCTCCTAAATACTTACAACCAGGTGGCGAAACTACTGATGATTACTTAAACGAAATTGGTAACTTAGTTGATTCTGGTCACGGTTTAATTGTAACTCCAGGTTTCAAATTCGAAGAAGCAATCTTCTTAGCTCAAGATGAATTTGCTGATACTATGTTTGTATTAATCGATGGCGAGCCACACAGTGCTGATTATTCAGAATTCAAAATCAATGAAAACGTTGTTTCAGTATTCTTTGCTGAGCATGAAGCTGGTTTCTTAGCTGGTGTTGCTGCTGCTTTAGAATCAGAAACTGGTAAAATTGGTTTTATCGGTGGTATGGAAATCCCTCCAGTACAAAAATTTGGTTGGGGCTTCTCTGCAGGTGTTGCTTATGCTAACGCTAACTTTGGTACAGATGCTCACATCGTTGACTATATCTACCAAGGTACATTCTCAGAAGTAGATGCAGGTCAACAAATTGCTGCTTCTATGTATGACAAAGGTATCGACGTAATTCATGCTGCTGCAGGTGGTGTTGGTGTTGGTGCGATCAACGAAGCTAAAACTAGAAGAGCTGCTGGCGAAAACGTGTGGATCGTTGGTGTTGACGTAGACCAATATAACGATGGCGTTATCGAAGATGGTTCATCAGTTATCTTAACTTCAGCTATGAAGAGAATCGACGTAGCTGCTCATGATTACATCAAAGCATTCTTAGAAGGTACATTCCCAGGTGGTCAAAAAATTTACTTAACTGCTAAAGATGGCGGTGTAGGTCTTCCAGCTGAGAATCCAAACTTATCTGAAGAAACAATTACAAAAACTAACGAAGTATTCGCTGGTTTAGGTGATGGTTCAATCGCTGCTCCTGATTCATTAGAAGCATTAGAAGCATTCTTTGCTGAAAATGGTTATGTATCAGTTGATGGTGTAAACTACTAATTCTTTATGAATAAAGCCACTAAGTATTTGCTTAGTGGCTTTTCTTTTCTATTATTGGAAAATATAGTATAATGAATATGAAATATGGATTTCATAGGTGCGAACATGGATTTTTAATATTGTAGAAAAGTAACCTGAAATCTTAATTATAAGAAATGATTAGGATGACAGGTTATTATCATGTAAAAAAGGGTATGACTAAGAACAGTCTTGTTTACAAATCAAAAATAATTATAGAATCATTTTTAGGTTAAGTGTTTCTACTTTATTAAAGATGGTATCTTGTGAGAAGCATCGGTTTAGTAGAGATTAAGGAGGGAAAAATGGATTATGTTATTGAACTACTCAATATAACAAAAGAATTTCCTGGCATCAAGGCAAATGATAATGTTACATTAAAACTAAGACCTCAAACAATTCATGCGGTACTTGGTGAAAATGGTGCTGGTAAGTCAACGTTAATGAGTATTTTGTTTGGTTTATATCAACCAGACGCTGGGCAAATTAGAGTGCGTGGTAAGGATGTTAAAATCACAAATCCTAATATTGCAAATGATTTCGGTATTGGTATGGTTCACCAGCATTTTAAGTTAGTTGAAGAATTTACAGTTGTAGAAAATATTATTTTAGGTTTAGAGCCTAAAAACAAATATGGCACAATTGATATAAAATCAGCTGCAGAAAAGGTTGCTGAAATTAGTGAAAAGTATGGTTTGAGAGTTGATCCATATGCAAAAATTAAAGACATTTCTGTTGGTATGCAACAGAGAGTAGAAATCTTAAAAATGCTTTATCGCGATGCTGAAATCTTAATCTTTGACGAACCGACTGCTGTATTAACACCTCAAGAGATTGAAGAACTGCTCAGTATTATGAAAGGATTGATCAAAAAAGGGAAATCAATTCTTTTGATTACACACAAGCTTGCTGAGATTAAGCAAGTTGCGGATGAATGTTCAGTACTTCAAAAAGGGCGTTATATTGGTACTGTAAAAGTTGAAGAAACTGATGAAAGACAAATGGCTGAAATGATGGTAGGCCGTAATGTTAGTTTCCATGTAGATAAGGCTGAAGCGAAACCAAAAGAAGTTATTTTAGAAGTAAGAAATTTAACTTTACAAGGGAATACTAAGAAGCCAATTATTAATGATGTATCGTTTGATGTACATGCAGGTGAGATTTTCTGTGTGGCAGGTATTGAAGGTAATGGTCAAACGGAATTGGTTGAGTTAATTACAGGACTAAAGAAACAAACCGGCGGTACTGTGAAATTATTAGGTAGTGAAATTCAAAATTTATCTATCAGAAAGCGTACTGAAGCTGGTATTGGACATATTCCAGAAGATAGACATAAGCATGGTTTAGTTTTAGATTATACTGTTGAGCAAAATATTGCTTTGCAGACTTATTATAAAGAACCCTTAAGTAAATATGGTATTATCAATAAAAAAGAAGTGCGTAAATTAAGTGAGGAATTAATTGAAAGATTTGACGTGCGATCTGGTAAAGGTAGTGAAACGACTGCTCGATCTATGTCTGGTGGTAATCAACAAAAGGCGATTATTGCAAGAGAAGTGTCAAGAAGTCCTATGCTATTAATTGCTGTTCAGCCAACTAGAGGTTTAGATGTTGGTGCCATTGAGTATATCCATAAAGAGTTAATTTCAGAAAGAGATTCAGGTAAGGCAGTTTTATTGGTTTCTTTAGAGCTAGATGAAGTATTAGATGTTGCTGACCGTATTGCAGTCATGTATGAAGGTGAAATCATGGATACAGTGCTTTCTAAAGATACAAATGAAAATGAATTAGGTCTTATGATGACTGGTTCAAGGAAAGCGGGTGACAAATAGTGAGAGAATGGTTAAAAAATGAAAAAACTGTAGATCGAATTGCTCCATTTGTTGCTGTGCTATTTGGTTTAATTGTTGGTGTATTCTTAATATTATTCACAAAAAATAGCCCAATCGATGGATTTAAGTATCTACTTCAAGGTGGTATCGGTTTAAAAGATGGTCAAATAGACAATTTGCAAAAAATCGGTAAACTGCTTTTAGAAGCAACACCACTTATTTTAGCAGGTTTAGCAGTTGGCTTCTCATTCAGAACGGGAATCTTTAATATTGGGGTTTCTGGACAAATGTTAATTGGTGGTTTGGCTGCTACTGTAATTGGTACACAGTTTGAAATGGCAAGAGCGATTCAAGTACCTTTAGTAATTATTGCTGCGGGTCTTGCAGGTGCTTTGTGGGCGTTTATCCCAGCAATCTTAAAAGCAAAATATAAAGTTAATGAAGTTGTTACAACGATTATGATGAACTACATTGCATTGGAAGTTGTTGCATATTTCATTAGAAATATTATTCAATCCCCTCATTTTGATACTGAAAGTGCTAAAGTATTACCTTCAGCGACATTACGTATTGAATGGTTATATAACATGTTTGATCGTGCGAATTTAAATATTGGTATCTTTATTTCTTTAGCGATTGCTGCGATTTATGCTTTTGTCTTAAATAAGACAACATTCGGTTATGAATTAAAAGCAGTTGGTCACAACAAAGATGCTTCTGAGTATGCTGGGATTAAAGTCAACACTAGAATTCTTCAAGCATTGATGATTTCAGGTGGTATGGCAGGTTTAGCCGGTGTTACTTTCTATTTAGGAAATACTGACCATATTGCAATCGGCCAATTACCATCATATGGTTTTGATGGTATTGTAATTGCACTTCTTGGTTTGAACTCTGCAATTGGTATTATTTTGGCATCTTTATTATTGGCATTCTTCAATGTTGGTAGTGGTGCAGTAAAAGCAAACTTAGTCAATAATGTGCCTAACCAATTGGTACCAATGATGATTGCAGTAATTATTTATTTCTCTGCAACAGCATTATTATTTAAGAACTTTATTAAAAAACTTGCAACGGGTAAGAAAAAAGGAGGTGCTAAGTAATGTTACAATTCTTATATGAAATATTCCCTTATGCATTGGCATTTACAGCACCTATTTTAATTACAGCCATTGGTGGTTTACTATCGGAACGTTCTGGTGTTGTTAACATCGGTTTGGAAGGTTTGATGATTATCGGATCTTTTGCTGGTGCCATTACTTTATGGGCAATCACTAAAAACGCACAACCAGGTGATCCTGTGACAATTTGGATGATTCTTGCGGGTTTATTGGCTTCCGTAGTTGCTGGTGGTCTATTCTCACTATTACATGCTTATGCAAGTATTTCCTTAAATGCCAATCAGATTATCTCTGGTACAGCAATCAACATGTTGGCAGCAGCTTTAGCTTTATTCTTGTCTGAATTAATTACAGGCTCAGAAAGACTTGCAGTTGTTACGGGTGTAGCGAGAGTTGATGTACCAGGTTTAAGTAAAATTCCATTTATCGGTGAATTATTCTTTACTAAAACCTATTTCACCACTTACATGGTCTTAGCCATTGTATTTGTTGTTTGGTTTGTATTAATGAAAAAACCTTTTGGTTTAAGATTACGTGCTTGTGGTGAATATCCTCAAGCTGCAGAATCAATGGGTATCAATGTTATTAGAATGCGTTATATTGGTGTATTCTTATCAGGTTGTTTCGCTGGACTTGGTGGTGGTATCCTAGTTTTAACATACAACGGTGAGTTCACCGGCGCAGTTAATGGTCTTGGTTTCTTAGCGTTAGCTACATTGATCTTTGGACAATGGAAACCATGGAAAGTTGTTGGAGCTTCGTTCTTCTTCGGTTTTATGAGAACAATGTCAACAATGGCACGTGTTAACGATGGTTTAAAATCTTTAGGTTTACCTCAAGAATTATACAAAGCTTTACCTTATTTCTTAACTTTAGTTGCTTTAGTTATTTTCAGTAAAAATACGGTTGGACCAAAAGCCCTTGGTGAAACATTTGATTCAGGTAAAAGATAAATTTCATTCAAAAAGAAGTCATATCATATGGCTTCTTTTATTTTTTTTGATAGATAATAAAAGAAGAGCTGTTAAAAAATAAATTTATGCTTAATTAATTTATTTTTCTTGAAAATACCCTAATATTAAAATAAGATTAATAAAAATTAAGTGTAAAATTAAAATAATTAACTTTCTATTGACTTATATATTAATTAGGCGTATTCTTAGACTATAAAAGATAACTCAGGAGGTTTTTATGAAAAGAAATGTATTGGGAACATGTCCGGTGTGTGCATCAAATCTTGAAGTGATTACATTGAAGTGTAATGATTGTCAAACTGAAATTAAGGGACATTTTAAATTAGATAAGTTTAACTATTTATCAAAAGAGGAAAAATACTTTATTGAGATTTTTGTAAAGAATCGTGGGAATATAAAGGAAATTGAAAAAGACCTGGGTATTTCTTATCCAACAGTAAAGAAGAACTTGGAAGCTGTAATACAAGCTTTGGGATATGGTGATTCTTCTGAGGATGAGGTTTTAAATAAAGAAAAAATACTGGAGAAATTGAGCAATGGTGAAATTTCTTCAGAGGAAGCGATGAAATTAATTAAAGCATTGTAGGAGGTTAACATGTCAAATGAGAAAATGAAAATTCTGGAGATGATTGAAAAGAAAATAATCACTGCAGAAGAAGGGTTAAAACTTTTAAATGCTGTTGACGATCAAAATAATGTTCCTGAATCTGTAAAGGTAGAAGAAGAAATGCCTTTAAATGAAGAGGAACTTGAAGAGGCCGTAGAAGAAGCAGTAGAAGAACTTGAAGATTTGGTTGAAGAAATCGAAGAAGAAGTAGAAGATTTAATGGATGAATTAGATGAAACTTTTGAAGAAGCAACTGAAGATCTTCATATTGAAGAAGAGCTTGAAGAGCAGTTAAAAGAAAAAGTAGAACAAATCAAAGAGAAAGCAAATATTTTGAAAGAAAAATTCATGAAGGAATTTGATTTTGATGGAGATGAATTGAAAATTAACTTCTCAAAAAATAAATTCAAGAACGATATGAACAATTGGAAGAATTCATTTGATTTTGAAATGAAATCTTTAAACAAAGAGGCAAGGCAGTTTGGCAAAGAAATGTCTCGCTTAGGCAAAGAAACAGCTCAGATTACAAAAGATATTGTTTCTGACGTTATGAACAATCTCAATCTTGATAACTTGGAGAATATCACAAAAGAATTCAGTGAAAAAGATTTTATCATGGATGAAGACAAAGCTGTAAAGAATTATAATCTTGCACAAGAATTCTCTTTGAATATTGATGGAAAGACAGATATTTCAATTCAAGTTGTATCGACAGATGTAACCATTGTAACGGAAGATCGTGAAGATTTATTGGTAAATTATATTAAATATAATCCTAAAGATGAAGATTTATTCCAAGTGGTTGTTGAAGAAGATTCAAAAAAATTGAGAATAAGCGAGAAGCAAAAGGTAAAACAAAATATCTTTAATTTTGGTTCATCTGCAAAAAAATTATTAATCAGATTGCCTCATAAGTATAAAGAAAGCATAAGTATCAATACTGTATCGGGTGATTTGGATTTAAACTATTTGGACAGTGATTTCTTTAAATTTAGTTCTGTTTCAGGTGATATGTCAGCAGATATTATATATTCTGTGAATTCATTGGTTAAAACAACTTCAGGTGATTGCAATATTGATTTATTTAGAGGAAATATGATGTTCTCAACAGTATCAGGTGATATAAAATTAACCTACGAAGTTTTAGATGGTGATTTCTCAATGAAGAGTGTATCAGGTGATGCTGAAATTAAACTTCCAAAGAATGCAGAGTTTGAAGTCATTGCGAAAACCTTATCTGGAGATTTGAATTGTGAATTTCCTATTACCTTTGTTGGTGCTAAGAAGAGAGGTCGCTTAAGAGGCCAAGTAGGTAGTGATGCTCATAGTATAACAGCGACAACAACTTCTGGAGATTTAAATATCGGTAAATACTAGACAGTGGCACTGCCACTGTCTTATAATTTAGTAAAGAGATATTTGCTAGATGAGGAGGCAGTATGAAAAAAATTTTGATTTTATTGGTTTCCCTTGTTTTTTTGGTTGGATGTGGCGACAAAAATGAGAATACTGTAAACACGGTGAAGAACAATGCTGATATGAATGTCAATATCAATGTATCTGACAATGGTAAAACGACCACTGTAACGACTGGTGATACAACAACATCTGTAAGCAATAAAGATAGCGTTGATCTACCTGAGAATTATCCTGTTGATGTATTGCCCGTTTATCCGGGTTCTTTCGTCATGGGGGCTTCTGAGAATGCAGACGGATCCTTTGTGGTCATGGCGATGACCAATGATTCTTATGAGGAGATTAAAAATTTCTACAAGGAACATCTCAAGGCGTCAGTGAAGACTATGACCAGCGATTCAGAAGAAAACTTTTTGGATACAGGTACTTATATGGGATATTCTTATACCGTGAGTATATCAGAATCTCTAGAAGAATTAGGTTATCGTTTTTCTTACAGTTTAATTCTTATGAAAAGCATGGATAGCATGAACTTTAATGATCCTTCAGGAACTACTGAAGACACGACAAATGAAGAAGATATGGGTGTTTCTCAAATGGTAACAGAAATATATGAAGGTTTTCCTGAAGCATACCCTTCAAAACTATTACCAATATCAGAAGAAGAATCATTTGAAGTAAGAGCTGCTATGGAAGTGAATGGTCAACAGGCTATTGCTTATGTATCTGAAGTGTTATATGAGGATTCTGTTGCTTATTTTGAATCTATTATGAGTAAAATGGAAGATTACTCTACGATGGCATTAGATAATGCACAAATGATTTACGGAAATCTTGATGGATATAACTTTACTGTTGTAATCACAAAAAATACTGGCGATTTAGGTGAACCAGAAAATTTTGATTCTTTAATTCAAATTTTTTATTAGTATAAGAGAACACCTGTGACTTTAGTCGTGGGAAGTTCAATAGTATTACATTAAAAGATTATTAGAATCTAGACTAAAATCTTGAGAGGCTTTCAATCCTGTGATAACCTATACTCAGAAATGAGGAGGGTTTATGAGAAAAATAGGATTGATTAGCCTTTTAATATTGTCATTATTTATTTTGACAAGTTGTGATACGAGTATTAACTTTGGTTTCACTGGAGTGGATTCTGATTACATGTATAACAGCTATGAAGGCTTTTTAAAGATTAAAGAAGAAGCAAAAAATAATGGTTATGAGGTTGTAGAAAAAGAGGAAATTAGCAAAGTTATACCAAGTTCAGTTATATTGGAAACTGTATTTGAAGATATTGAGATAATTCCTTATGATGAAAGTGAAATCAAAGTAATTTACACTGTATTATATGATGGAAAAGAAGATCCAATCGACTTTAATATAGATAACGGAAAAACTTTTAAATTTAAAGTGGATTGGAATAATTTTACTGGCAAAGCCTACGGTGTTATGTACATTTATGTGCCTGAGCATTATCTTTCAGATTTTGATATCAAGACAGTTTCAGGAGATGTATCTTCAGAGCAAATCGATTATGACCATTTAATGATTAGCACAACTTCAGGAGATGTTTGGGTGGATAATAGTCAAATGGATAATTTGGACGTTAAAACCGTATCCGGTGATTTTAAATTAAATCAAGTGAATGTAAAAAACTTTACGGCTACTACGACTTCTGGAGAATGTGATTTTAAAGGTGATGTAGCACATGATGTACGGTGGAATACAGTTTCAGGTGATCTGTACATGAATGTTAAATCTTATGAAATCGGAGAATTTTACAGTACCTCAGGGGACATTAGAATTACTTGCGATACACTTGGAAAAAGTGAAATGGATTCCGTTTCTGGTGATATTGACATTCGCATTTTAGAAAAACTTAATGCAACATTAAAATATTTGACAGTATCTGGTGATTTTGAAACGAAATATGATTTAGTTGTTAATGGGAAAAACAGTGATTATGAAGTTAACGGAAAGTATAATGATGGAGATGTTGAATTGAATATAGAAACGACATCAGGTAATTTGACTATTGATTAGTAATGAAAAGATTGAATTTTGTTCAATCTTTTTTTTATAAGATATTGAATTGCTATTATTTACTAATTGTGGGAAAACAGTGTATAAAATTGTTGTGATGATGTTTGTTCTGTGATAATATGTGAAGGAAGTGTTAAAAACGTGAATGAGGGCACTATGTTAATTGAAGAAAGACATCAAAAAATATTAAGTATATTAAATGAAAACCTCAGTATTCGAGCACGTGAAATCTCTGAGTTGTTTCATGTTGGATTTGATACTGCTAGAAGAGATTTAAGAATACTTGAAGAACAAGGAAAACTAAAAAGAACCCATGGTGGAGCGATTCCATTATTCAATGTAGGGTTTAGAGCACCAAAAGAGTATACACCAAAAGATATAAAAAAAATAAAGACGCATTATATGGCAATTGCTAAAAAGGCTGTAGAATATATATCGGAAAATGATGTAGTGTTTATTACAGGTGCTTCTGTAGGTTATTTTATGTGTCAGCATCTGCCAAAAAATTTTGAATTTACAGTTGTAACAAATTCGATTATAATAGCAGAAGAATTAAGACATTTCTCCCATATTAATACCATTGTGTTGGGTGGAATGATGAAAACAAAGGGACATATTACGGGACATTTTGCTGAAGAGATGATAAAAAGCTTAAGGTTTGATGTGGCTTTTGTTACAGCAGCAGCTTATTCAGTTGAGTTTGGAATGTCTATTCAATCCTCTGAAGGTGTGTCGTTAAGAAAAGCTGTAATTGAAAGTAGTAAGAAAACAATTGGATTATTTCCTCATGAAAAGATCGGTAGAGACTCGATTATGAAATCTTGTCCTTCAAATGCATTACATATAATTATTACGGATTGGGGAACTCAGAAATCTGAAATAAAAAAAATAGAAGAAATTGGCGTTGAAACTGTCATTGTTGAAGAAAGGTTATCATAATGAAACAGCAATTAGCAAATATGAGTGAACCATGTATTGTGGTAAGTGGTGGAAAAAAATTAAACGGCGTTGTAAAACCTGATGGAGCAAAGAATGCTTCTCTAATTCAAATTGCAGCATTGGCTTTGGTTGAGGATTGTTTTGTAACCTTAACCAATGTACCTGGCATAACAGATGTAGAAGATGAAGTTGAAATGTTAAGAGAAGTTGGCATACATGTTAAGCATCATGATGACGAAGTTGTCGTTTCAGGTAGTTTAAAAGCCTTTGAATTTTCCAAAACTTATGGATCCAAAATAAGAGCCTCCTTAGCGTTTTTAGGGTCTGTTATCCCTAAAAAAGGTGAAGTTATTTTGCCTATGCCTGGTGGTGATAAAATTGGTCCTAGACCAATAGATATTCATGTGGATATTATGAATGCTTTTGGAATAGATGTTGAAATAAAGGGACAGATGATTCATGCTAAAGCAAAAAAATTACCCCTTGAAGGACAGACCATTTATCTAAGATTTCCAAGTGTTTTGGCAACAGTTAATGGCATTCTACTTGGTGTACATGCTAAAGGAAAAACTGTTCTTCATAATGTTGCGAAGGAACCAGAAATTGTGGATTTGACAAACCTATTGGTAAAGATGGGTGCAAACATTAGAGGTGTTGGAACGGATAAAATCACCATAGAAGGTGTTGAGAAGCTACATACCACTTATCATGAAGTGATGCCAGATCGTTTGGAGGCAGGTGCCCTTCTAATGGCGATTGTGATGAGTGGTGGTACCGGAACCGTTGAAAAAACTATACCAGAACATAACGAACCCTTAATTGATATTCTAAGACAGGTAGGTGCAACTATTGAAGTTGAAGAAGATAAGATTATAGTTTTAGAGAGTAGTATTAAAGATGGATTTCAAGCGATAACAAGACCATTTCCGGGATTGGCAACAGACATTCAGCCGATTATCACTCCTTTAGCTTTTAAACATATGGGTATTTCTAAAATTACAGATACGGTCCATCCCCATCGATTTGATCATGCCAATGAAATGAAGATTCATTTGGGAGCTGAAATTGATAAAGTGGATAATGCAATTTATGTAAATGGTCAAAAACCTTTACATGGTGGTATTGTTACAGGTCGTGATATAAGATCAGCTGTCTCTTTGATTAATACGGCACTTTCAATTGATGATGAAGTCACTATTTTTGGTGTGGAGCATTTGTCACGAGGACATAGTAAATATTTAGATAAATTAAGAAGCATGGGTGCTGAGATTACTCTGAAATAGTAAAAAGAGATGTTTAAACATCTCTTTTGTTCAATTTTCTTTTTTTAGAGGTATATTAATAAAAAAAGTTGTACCGACATTTAAGGTCGATTGACAGGCGATGTTTCCGCTCATTTCAGATATTAAATTCTTTAATGCACTGAGTCCGAAGGTTGGTGCTTTTGAACTGGAGAACTTATACAGTGGCTTAAAAAGATGTGGCAAGTCATCTTCAGATATCCCATGGCCATTATCTGTGTATTCAATGATTAGAACTTGTTTTTCAGTTTTAATCGCAATTTTTATCGTTTTATTTTTTAAATTTTTGAATCCGTGTTGTAAGGTGTTGCGAATGAGTTGATCAAATATTTTATAATAATTCCGTGTATATCCATTTATGATTAAAGGCTCTTCAAGCTCAAGATGACACATGTGATGATCCATTGCTAATAGTGGATGATAGGTTTTTACTAAGTTTTTGAGATAATCTGTTAAGTCAAATTTTGTCAGACTTTTATCATTTGTATGTTCTGAAAAAATCCTAAATGCATTCATCAATTCAACAGCAGATGCAATACTTTCGCTGATGATTTCTGAGGCATTATTCATATTAGCTAAATTTTTTTTGATTTGAGATTTTGTTAACGTGTGTTCGTTCATGCTAGTATTGAAATCCTTTAAGGTTTTTTCAAGATAACTTGTTGTTGTGGTGATATTGCCAAGAGGTGTATTGAGTTCATGGGAGATTCTTGACATCATTTCTCCTAATGAAGCCATTTTATCCGTTGTTGCGAGTTGGCGCATTAAGAGGCCTTGTTTTTTTGTTTGACGACTGACTTGTTCTCTAAGGGTGATTATATATGTGATAAGTAATAATACAACAAAAGAAGATCCTAAGATTTCAATTTTATTGGCTTCGTAGAAAGTCTTCTCTTCATTAACCAATATAATATTTTTAGGAAGTTTGTTTACATCCAAATTGTATTTTTTTAGAATATTATAGTCAAAATAAAACTGATTAGCTTCTTTTGATTCATAATAAAAATTGTTATAGTGACCACTTTTGTAATTTTGAATGATTTCAGTTATTTTAACACCCTGTTCATAGCCTGAAATCAGTTTTCCGCCTATAATCCCATAATTAAAACTAAAGTGATATAAACCGTATACTGGGAGTGGTGAAATTTCAGTAATTTTTTTTGTCATAATATCTGTATCTAGAAAAGTTCCATCCTGATCTACGATAAAATATGCCAATAGAATCACTTCCCTTGGATTAGATAACTTTTGTACTTTATTTAGAATTTCATCTAGACTATATTTGTTATAAAATTCAATTTCTACGGAGCTATCCATTTGACTTTTTACTTCGTTTATGGTTAATTGTCCGGAAAGTGTATTATCAACAATAAAATGAATTTTTTCTACATTGGGTTGCAAATGTTTTATAGCTTCTACTGTGTCAGCGAATGAAACTTTTTCTTCCACACCGTATACTTTCTCGAACGCTGAGATGTCATAGTTTGTAAGTGAATTGATTCCAATAAAAAAGATTGGAGCACCTTTGAATAATGTCTTTTGGTTTTCCAGGGCATATTGGAAAGCAATATCATCAGTCGTTATAATCATATCTATAGGTGTATTTTTGTATTTGTATACTAGATAATTATGAAAGGCTTGAAGATCTTCATTTGAATTATAATTTTTTCCATCCATATACTCAATGTAAAGATGATTGCTATCATCAAGATGGTCTAAAATCCCATTCATTGAGTCATTTGTCCAATTGTAACTTTCATTATATGAATTAATAATCAAGATTGTATCAGGTTCTTCGTTGTCATATGAAAACATAAGTAAATTAAACAGTATTGATAAAAGTAAGATCATATTATTTTCACCTCGTTTCTTTGATACCCAGTCTTAAAAATTGTTATTCAAATATTATCCATAAGAGATTTGCCATGTTGTGAATAGGTTCTAAACTTGTTATAATGTATGAGAAAGGAGGTCAGCATGAAACTGGGTTATAATTTAAATCTTCAACAACAGCAAAAACTTGTCATGACACCTGAGTTGAAGCAATCCATCGAAATTTTACAATACACTGCTCTTGAATTGAATGAATTTATTAACGAAGAATTAATGACTAATCCAATCCTTGAAAAAAGTGATGATAATTTTGATGCTGCTCCTAATGAATCTGTTAAAAACGATTATGAAGAGAAATATAAAAAAATTGATTGGAAACAGGTTTCGGATGACATTCAAATCAAATCCAAAACAAGAAAATATCAAGAGGTTGGCGAGAGTATTAATTATGATAATTTCTTAGCTTCTGAAGAAACATTGCATGAACATCTTCTGGCACAGTTACAATATACTTTAATTGACGAAGCTTTTATGCCAATTGCAACCTATTTGATTCATTCCATTAATCCAAGTGGCTACTTGAAAATTGATGCAGATTATGTAGTGAATCACTACGGTATAGATTATGACATACTTGAAGATATCATTTTAACCATACAAACCTTTGATCCCATTGGTGTGGGTGCAAGAGATTTAGTTGAATGTCTTCTGATTCAAGTTGTTTACAACAAAATAGAAGATAGAAAACTAATCTATATTATTATTGATCATTTAGAAGACATTGCAAATAATAAGTTGGATAAAATTGCAAAAACCATGGATATGACCATTGATGAAGTGAAAAATGCAATTGAAATGATTCGTCAGTTAGAGCCAAAGCCAGGAAGAGCTTATGCTTCTCTACAAGATATCACCTATATTAAACCTGACGTCACCCTTAGAAAAGATAATGATGAATATACAATTCTCGTCAATGAGAATACAGCTCCGAAATTATATATCAGTGATTTTTATAAAAAGATGTTAAATGAAGCTTCTGTGAATGAGCAAGCCTCAGATTATATTTCTAAAAAACTTCATTCTGCACTACGAATCATTAAAAGTATCGAGCAAAGAAGAAATACCATTTACAGAGTAGTCGAAGCGATTCTAGAGTTTCAACTTGATTTTTTTGAGAAAGGACCTATTCATTTAAAAACATTGACTTTAAAAGACATAGCGAATCACATTGGTGTTCATGAATCTACTGTAAGTCGAGCAACCAATGGCAAGTACCTTCAAGCGCCAAGTGGATTGTATGAACTAAAATACTTTTTCCAAAGTGGTGTTTCAACGAATCGTGGTGATGGTATATCTGCTGAAAGTATAAAAATCGTATTGAAGGAAATGATTGAAAAAGAACCTAAAGATAAGCCTTTAAGCGATCAAGCGATATCGATAGCCTTTGACAAAATAGGTGTCAAGATATCAAGAAGAACAGTGGCAAAATACAGAACAGAACTCAATATTCCTTCTACTTCAAAACGTAAAGAATTTTAACCTCCAAAACCGATTTTTTTATGATATTGTATTGCATGATTTTGAAATTATGATACAATAATAGTCGGAAAGAGGTTTTTTTTTGGCATACATGGGTCAAAAAAAGAATCCGGGGACTAAAAGCGTCCCGCGAGGAGTGGATATGGATTATAGACATGATACTGAGTTGAGTTTTGATGAAATTGCAGAGGTACTGAAACAAGTCTCGCCTGAAGTCATTGAGATCTTAGAAAATAGATTTAACATACTTAAGGTTGTAAGTTTAATGCAGCCTATAGGAAGAAGAGTTTTATCGACTAAGGTCAATCTAACGGAACGCATCATCAGAAAAGAAGCAAGCATCTTAAAAGAACAAGGTCTTCTGGAGTTTTCTTTGGAAGGTATGACTATAACAGATGCAGGCTCTGATGCTATAGAAGTTCTATCTGCATTTTTTAGAAAAATAAGAGGTATTCACGAATTAGAAGAAAAATTACGAAAGTATTTAAACATTAAGCGTGTCATTATTGCACCAAATGTAAACGATGATGATGTTTTAACTTTAGATGAAGTTGGTAGAAAAGCCGCTTCATATACAAAGAAACTAATTGATAAAAACAAAATAATTGGTTTGACAGGTGGCTCTACGGTTTATACCGTTATCAATCAGTTTAAATCATCAAACAGGGTGAATGATAATTTGATGATTTTACCAGCTCGTGGTGGTTTAGGTAGAAAATCAGATTATCAAGCAAACACAATTGTCGAGAAATTGGCTGAAAAATTAAATTGCCCTTACAAATTGTTATATACGCCAGACTGGATCTCAAATGAAGCAAAAGAAACTTTACTGAAAGAGTCAGAAATCAAAGAAATTGTTTCAATGCTAGGAAATCTGGATATATTATTATTTGGAATAGCAAGAGCTGATGTCATGGCGAAAACACGTCAATTAGATGAAGAAGAAGTTATTGACATTATTGAAAAAGATGCTGTTGCTGAAGCCTTTGGATATTATTTTGATAGAAACGGTGAGATCGTTCATGAAATTACCACCATTGGCATTGAGTTGGAACAGTTGAATCACGTTAAGGAACTGATAGCAGTTGCTGGTGGAGTGGATAAAGCCGAAGCAATAGCTGCAGTTTGCAAAATAAATAGAAACTTGGTTCTTGTAACCGATGAGGAAGTAGCGAAAAAAATATTGAAAGATATTTAAAAACAGGAGGAAAATAATGAAAACAAGAGTAGCGATTAACGGATTTGGTAGAATTGGTAGATTGGCATTTAGATTAATGTTTGATAGCCCAGAGTTTGAAATTGTTGCATTAAACGACTTAACAAATGCAAAAACTTTAGCTAACTTATTAAAGTATGATAGTGCTCAAGGTAGATACAAAGCTGATTCAATTACTGCTGGTGCAGATTCAATCACTGTAGATGGCAAGGAAATCAAAATTTATGCTGAAAGAGATCCTGAAGCATTACCATGGGGTGAATTAAATGTTGATGTTGTTATCGAATCTACTGGTTTCTTCAGATCAAAAGCTGAGGCTGAAAAACACATTAAAGCTGGCGCTAAGAGAGTATTAATTTCTGCACCTGCTAAAGGTGAAATGAAAACTATCGTTTACAATGTAAATGATAATATCTTAGATGGTACTGAAACAGTTCTTTCTGGTGCATCTTGTACAACTAACTGTTTAGCACCTGTTGCTAAAGTATTAAATGATAACTTTGGTATTGTTAAAGGTTTAATGACTACAATCCATGCATATACAAATGACCAAGTAACTTTAGATGGTCCTCACTCTGATTTAAGAAGAGGTAGAGCTGCTGCTTCAAACATCGTACCAACAACTACTGGTGCTGCTGTTGCTGTAGGTTTAGTATTACCTGAAATGAAGGGTAAATTAGATGGTGGCGCAATGAGAGTTCCAACTATCACTGGTTCATTAGTTGATTTAACAGTTGAATTAGAAAAAGCTGTGACAGTTGAAGAAATTAACGCTGCAATGAAAGCTGCTGCAAACGAGACTTTAGGTTACACTGAAGATGAAATCGTTTCAACTGACGTAATCGGTATGCAATTTGGTTCTTTATTCGATGCTGGTTTAACTACTGTATTAGAAGTAGAAGGCAAGCAAATGGTTAAAGTTGTTATGTGGTATGATAACGAAATGTCTTACACTGCTCAAATGGTAAGACTTGCTAAGAAATTAGCTTCATTCAATAACTAATAATAATAAGTGTCATAGCGGCCTTGCCGCTATGACGTTTGTTCTGATGTTTATAATTTATTCCCCAAATTATCGACTCATCTCCAAATTAAATTTTGGTGATCATCTTTGATGATCAGAACTTAATAATTAAGTGATGTAGAGCTGTCATTACTTTCCCCCAATTGTAATTACTTTCGCATACAGACTTAATTATTAACTTTTGATAATCATAGCATTTAACATGATAGGAGGATCTTTTTAGATGGCAAAGAAAAATGTTAGAGACATAGAATTAAAAGGCAAAAAAGTATTAGTAAGAGTAGATTTCAACGTTCCAATGAAAAATGGACAAATTACTGATGATAACAGAATTGTACAAGCATTACCAACTCTAAAGTATATTTTAGAGCAAGGTGGTCGTGTAATTGCATTCTCGCATTTAGGTAAAGTAAAGACGGATGAAGACAAATTAACTAAATCATTAAAGCCAGTAGCTGAACGTTTATCTGAATTACTTGGACAACCTGTTAAATTTGTAGCTGAAACAAGAGGCGAAGTTCTTGAAGCCGCTGTTGCTGAATTAAATGATTCAGAAATTATGTTATTTGAAAATACAAGATTCGAAAAAGGTGAAACTAAGAATGATCCTGAATTAGGAAAATATTGGGCTTCACTAGGTGATGTATTTGTAAATGATGCTTTTGGTACGGCACATAGAGCACATGCATCAAACAGTGGTATTGCATCGGAATTAGGTGCTGTTGCTGGCTTTTTAATGCAAAAGGAAATTGATTTCATCGGTGGTGTTGTAGATGCGCCTGAAAGACCTTTAGTAGCGATTTTAGGTGGTGCTAAAGTATCTGATAAAATTGGTGTTATTAACAACTTAATCGAAAAAGCTGATCGTATTTTAATCGGTGGTGGTATGATGTTTACGTTCTTGAAAGCTCAAGGCAAAGAAATTGGTACATCGTTACTTGAAGCTGATAAAGTAGAATTAGCGAAAGAATTAATGGAAAAAGCGGAAGCAAAAGGTGTTGAATTGGTTTTACCAATGGATGCATTAGTATCAAGAGAGTTTTCGAATGATGCACCGTTTGAATCAGTTTCAGTAGATGCTATTCCAGCAGATCAAATGGGTCTTGATATTGGAAAAGGAACAATTGAATTGTTTGCTTCTAAATTAGAAGGTGCTAAAACAGTTGTTTGGAATGGACCAATGGGCGTATTTGAAATGTCAAACTTTGCAGGTGGTACAATTGGTGTTTGTGAATCCATTGCCAACCTAGAAAATGCTATAACAATTATCGGTGGTGGAGATTCTGCTGCTGCAGCAATCCAATTAGGCTTTGCTGAGAAATTTACTCATATTTCAACTGGTGGTGGTGCTTCTTTAGAATATTTAGAAGGCAAAGTATTACCAGGAATCGAATCAATTGACAACAAATAGGAGGCAGAAATGAGAAAACCTATCATTGCAGGTAACTGGAAAATGCACAAATCAATTAAGGAAGCAGTTGAATTTATTGAAGCCATTAAAGCTGATGTAAAAGATACAGATGTGGAAGTTGTCTTATGTGCTCCTGCAACAATGTTAAAAGATATGAAAGCTGCTTGCGCAGGTACAAACATCAAAGTTGGTGCTCAAAATATGCACTACGAAGAATCAGGCGCATTTACAGGTGAAATTGCACCAGCTATGTTAAAAGAAATTGACGTTGATTACGTGATCATCGGTCACTCAGAAAGAAGACAATACTTTAATGAAACGGATGAAACAGTAAACAAGAAAGTTTTAAAAGCAATTGAAACAGGTATTCGTCCAATTATGTGTTGTGGTGAAACCCTTGAGGAAAGAGAAGCTGGCAACATGGAATCTGTTGTAAAAGGACAAATCGTAAAAGGGTTTGCGAATATTCCAGCTGAAGATGTGGCTAAAGTAGTGATTGCTTATGAACCAATTTGGGCAATCGGTACTGGCGTAACAGCTTCAAGTGAGCAAGCAAATGATGCAATTGCGTTTATTCGTACTTTAATTGAAGAATTATATGATGCTTCTGTATCAGAAGAAGTACAAATTCAATATGGTGGATCAGTTAAGCCTGAAAATGTTGAAGAGATTATGAACCAATCAGATATCGATGGTGCTTTAGTTGGCGGTGCTAGCTTGAAGCCGGGAAGTTTCGTAGAACTCGTAAACTTTTAAGGAGTATAAAATGAAAAAACCAATCGCTTTAGTTATTCTTGATGGTTGGGGTTACAATAAAGCTTATGAATTCAATGCAATTCATTTAGCAAATACACCAAACATGGATAACTATTTAAAACAATATCCAAATACACGTTTGCATACAAGTGGTTTAGCTGTAGGCTTACCAAATGGGCAAATGGGTAACTCAGAGGTAGGTCACTTAAACATCGGCGCAGGTCGTGTGGTATATCAAGCTTTAACACGTATCACAAAATCTATTGAAGATGGTGATTTCTTTGAAAATGAAGCCTTGCAGCTTGCAGTACAAACTGTAAAAGAAAATGGCTCTGCTTTACACTTAATGGGACTTTTCTCGCCAGGTGGTGTACATAGTCATACAGAACACATTAAGGGTTTACTACAATTAGCAAAAAAAGAGAACCTTGAAAAAGTATATTTACATGCATTTTTAGATGGTAGAGATACACCACCACAAAGTGCAGTGACTTTCATTGAAGAGATGGAAGCATACATGAACGAAGAATCTATTGGTGAAATAGCTTCAATTACGGGTCGTTATTATGCAATGGACCGTGATAAGAGATGGGAAAGAGTTGAGAAAGCATATAACAACTTGATTCATGCAGATGGCAATAAAGCAAACTCAGCGATGGAAGCTATTCAAGCATCTTATGCTGAAGGTGTAAATGATGAATTTGTTTTACCAACAATGATTAACACTGAAGCTGTTGTGAAAGATCGTGATGCTATTGTATTCTTCAACTTTAGACCTGATAGAGCTAGAGAAATTACTAGAGCGTTTGTGGATGTTGATTTTGATGGTTTCCCTAGAGAAAAGAAAGATGTTACTTATGTTTGCATGACAGAATACGATAAAACCATTGAGCATGTATCTGTAGCATTCAAACCTGAGACACTTAACAATACTTTAGGTGAGTACTTATCAAATCAAGGTAAAACACAACTTAGAATTGCTGAAACTGAAAAGTACGCACATGTCACTTTCTTCTTTAACGGCGGTGTCGAAGAACCTGAAAAAGGTGAATCTAGAGTTTTAATTAATTCACCAAGTGTAGCAACTTATGATTTAAAACCAGAAATGTCAGCTTATGAAGTAACTGCTGCACTGGAAGCTGAGATTGACAAGGATCTTCATGATGTAATCATTTTGAACTTTGCTAATCCAGATATGGTTGGACATACAGGCGTTCTTGAAGCGGCAATTAAGGCTGTTGAAACTGTAGATGAATGCTTAGGTAGAGTTGTTAATAAAATTCTTTCTAAAGAAGGAAAAGTGTTAATTACAGCTGATCATGGAAATGCTGAAGAAATGGTGAATGAGGAAACTGGTAATCCACAGACTGCTCACACAACCTTTGATGTACCGCTAATCATGATTGGTGAAAATAAGGAATTAAAGGATGATGGTAGATTATGTGATTTAGCACCTACACTTCTTGAAATGATGGGATTAGAAATTCCTTCTGAAATGACTGGTAAATCACTTTTAAAATAATAAAAAATGGAGGTTAAATTATGTCAACAATTATTGATGTATATGCTAGAGAAATACTTGATTCAAGGGGTAATCCAACTGTAGAGGTTGATGTTCAATTAGCTTGTGGCGCTATGGGTAGAGCTGCAGTTCCATCAGGTGCTTCAACTGGTGAAAGAGAAGCTGTTGAATTAAGAGATGGCGACAAGAAAAGATACTTAGGTAAAGGTTGTTTAAAAGCAGTAGCGAATGTAAACGACATTATCGCTGATGAAATCATCGGTATGAGTGCTTTTGATCAAGTTGAAATCGACAGAAAAATGATCGCTCTTGATGGTACAAAAACAAAATCAAAATTAGGTGCAAACGCAATATTAGGTGTATCTTTAGCTGTTGCTAAAGCTGCTGCTAACTCATTAGGTGTTTCACTTTACAGATACATTGGTGGTGTTAACGCAAAAGAATTACCTCTTCCAATGATGAACATCTTAAATGGTGGTTCACATGCTGACTCAGCTGTAAACGTTCAAGAATTCATGGTTCAACCTGTTGGTGCTGAAACATTTGCTGAAGGTTTAAGAATGGGTACAGAAGTATTCCATCACTTAGGTAAATTATTAAAAGCAAACGGCGACTCTACTAACGTAGGTAACGAAGGTGGTTATGCGCCATCAAAAATCAATGGTACAGAAGGTGCTTTAGATATTATCATGGAAGCTATTAAAGCTGCTGGTTATGAGCCAGGTAAAGATATCACTTTAGCTTTAGATGCTGCTGCTTCTGAATTCTGTACAAAAGAAGGCGAAGATGGCAAAAAAATCTATAACTTCACTAGAGAAGGTGGCATTACTAGAACAACTGATGAAATGGTTGACTGGTATGAAGGTTTAGTAAACAAATACCCAATCACTTCTATTGAAGATGGTTTTGATGAGAACGACTGGATTGGTTTCGCTAAATTGTTAGAAAGAGTTGGCGATAGAGTTCAAATCGTTGGTGATGACTTATTCGTTACTAACACTGAATACTTAGCAATGGGTATCCAAAAGAAATCTGCAAACTCAATCTTAATCAAATTAAACCAAATCGGTACTTTAACTGAAACTTTAGAAGCTATCGAAATGGCTAAAAAAGCTGGTTTCACTGCAGTAGTATCTCATAGATCTGGTGAGACTGCTGACAATACTATTGCTGACGTTGCAGTTGCTACTAACGCAGGTCAAATCAAAACTGGTTCAGCTTCAAGATCTGATAGAATGGCTAAATACAACCAATTATTAAGAATTGAAGAAGAATTAGGTGATTCAGCTGTATATGCTGGTAGAAATGCATTCTATAACTTAAGAAAATAGTATATTTTCAGGTTCTTAAGAAAATAGTATATTTTCAGGTTCTTAAGAAAATAGAATATTTTCAGGTCCTTAAGAAAATAGAATATTTTCAGGTCCTTAAGAAAATAGTATAGATTAAGTAATGAATAAAGATATAAATTGCCAGCTAGCTCGATGAGCTAGCTGGTCTTTAACTGAATATGCTAATCAAACACTGTCCTATTCTATGATTTTAACTCAATTACTAAACTGAAATAAATGTAGTGAAATTGACAAGGTTTTGGAAGATGTTTACAAGGGAATCGAGTGAACTATCTTTTTTATTGCTTTTAAAGTAGCCTTGTGATAAAATGTTGTTGTTAAATACGACGGAGGAAACTTTGGAGGCTACTTTGTAGTGCCATTTTTTGTTTTCTATGAGCAGTCGTAAAGAGAGAAATTTAGTATAGGGAGGAACTGCAATGTTATTAACGTTGATCAAAGTCATCTTTGCACTTTCAAGTTTAACACTGATTTTTAGTATTTTGATGCAATCAGGCAAATCAGCTGGTTTATCAGGATCAATCGGTGGTGGTGCAGAACAAATTTTTGGAAAGAACGAAGCTAAGGGTTTGGATAAACTTTTAGATAAAGTAACTAAAATTGCTGCTATTGCATTTTTAATTTGCTCTGTTTTAGTTTTTGTCGTTAAGTAAATTTAAGCTTTAGTTTAGTAATTAGGGGGACAGTCGATGTTTGAATTAGATTTATTTCCAATAATTGCAGCTGGTGTAGGGGTACTGGCTTTAATTTTTGCGCTGTATTTAGTTATTTCTAAAATTAATACGGTAGATGTTGGAAACAAGAGAATGCAAGAAATTTCTTCTTACATTCAAAAAGGTGCAATGGCTTTTTTAATGAGAGAGTACAAGGCACTCGTTATTTTTGTAGTTGTTTTAGCAACTGTTATAGCTATTGGCTTAAATGTTAAAACGATGATTGCTTTTGTATTAGGAGCTTTATTCTCTACTTTAGCTGGTTTCTTCGGTATGAAGGTAGCAACCCAAGCTAACGTAAGAACTGCTAATGCTGCTAAGGAAAGCGGTATGAATAAAGCATTATCTGTAGCATTTTCTGGCGGCGCTGTAATGGGTATGTGCGTTGTTGGTTTAGGTGTTATCGGAATTGGTGTTTTATATTTTGTTTTTGAAGATTATACAATATTAACAGGATTTGGTTTAGGTGCATCGTCGATTGCTTTATTTGCGAGAGTTGGTGGTGGTATCTATACAAAGGCTGCTGACGTTGGTGCTGACTTAGTTGGTAAAGTTGAAGCTGGTATTCCAGAAGATGATCCAAGAAACCCTGCAACAATTGCAGATAACGTTGGTGATAACGTTGGTGACGTTGCTGGTATGGGCGCTGACTTATTTGAATCATATGTAGGCTCAATTATTGCTGCTATCACTTTGGGTGCTGCATTAGGTGCAGATTTTATTGTATATCCATTAGTATTGGCTTCATTTGGTATTATTGCTTCAATTATTGGAACTTTCTTTGTTAAAGGTAAGGACAATTCTGATCCGCATAAAGCATTAAAAATGAGTACTTATGTTTCTGGTATAATTTTAATTGGTGTTGCTTTCTTCTTCTCAAACTATTTGTTTGAAGATTTTAAAGCTGGATTTGCTGTATTGGCAGGTTTAGCAGCCGGTTTATTAATTGGTCAAGTAACAGAAATTTTTACATCAGAAGAGTATAAATATGTTAAAAGGATTGCTAAACAATCAGAAACAGGTCCTGCAACTACAATCATTTCAGGTTTAGCTGTAGGTATGTTCTCAACTGCTGCTCCAGTTCTTTTAATTGGTGCTGCAACATTAGTAGCTTATGGTTTAGCAGATTTATACGGTATTGCTTTAGCAGCTGTTGGTATGTTATCAACTGCAGGTATTACTATTGCAGTAGACGCTTATGGTCCAATTGCTGATAATGCTGGTGGTATTGCTGAAATGTGCGAATTGCCAAAAGAAGTAAGAGGTATCACAGACAAATTAGATGCTGTTGGTAATACAACTGCAGCTATAGGTAAAGGTTTTGCTATTGGTTCTGCAGCATTAACTGCTCTTGCATTATTCGTTGCATTTGCTGAAACAGCTGGTTTAACTGGTATTGATATCTTAAATCCACTTGTAGTTGTTGGTTTATTTGTTGGTGGTATGTTACCATTCTTGTTCTCGGCATTAACTATGGAATCCGTTGGTAAAGCAGCTGGTGCTATGATTGATGAAGTAAGAAGACAATTTAGAGAAATTCCAGGTATCATGGAAGGTAAAGCTGTTCCTGAATATGAGAAGTGTGTTGATATCTCAACTACTGCTGCATTAAAGGAAATGATTTTACCAGGTGTTATGGCTGTATTGTCTCCACTTGCTATGGGCTTTATCTTTGGTCCAGAAGCTTTAGGTGGTATGCTTGCTGGTGCATTGGCATCAGGTGTTGTAATGGCAATTTTCATGTCTAACTCAGGTGGTGCATGGGACAACGCTAAGAAATATATTGAAGAAGGTCATTTCGGTGGTAAAGGCTCTGAGGCTCATGCTGCTAGTGTTGTTGGTGACACTGTTGGTGACCCATTCAAGGATACATCAGGTCCGTCTATTAACATTTTAATCAAGTTGATGACAATCGTTTCACTTGTGTTTGCTGAGTTAATGGGTAGTGGCTGGTTATCAGGCTTATTTTAAGTAAATTAAGCTTAAGGTGGCTCTATATCCCTATACACAAAAGAGATTCCTAGGAATCTCTTTTTTTGTAGATTAAAAGAGAACACCCGTGACTTAAGACATGGGAGGTTCATAATATTTTAACGAAAGTATGTCTATACTTCTTCATGAAATCAGGTAAAATAGTAATAGGTAGAATTAAATGAAATAGGGTATATATACATTAACATAGAACTAGAGAAAGAAGATTATTATGATTACTAAAGCAGAAATTTTACGTGTACTTAAGGAAGAGATTGAAAAACCAATTTTCGATTATGAACTTTTTAAATATTTGGAAATTGATAAGAATGATGGCGATGAATTTTTAAGCATGTTAAGAGAACTTGAAAATGAGGGTCTGGTTCTAAAAACTAAGAAAGACAAGTATGGAATTCCTGAAAGATTTGGATTAGTCTCAGGAAAAATACAAGTGACTAAAAAAGGCTTTGCATTTCTATTAAGAGAATCTTATGGTGAGGATGATATATTCATTCCTGCTTCTGAATTAGATACTGCAATGGACTCGGATATGGTTTTAGTTAAGATTACCAAGTACCCTGAAAATGGTAAGCGAGGCGAAGGTAAAGTTGAACGGGTTATAAAAAGAGCCTTCGATACGATTGTTGGTAAATTTGAAGCCAGTAAGAATTTCGGTTTTGTGGTTGCAGATGATAGAAGACTATCTAGAGATTTTTATATTGGAAAAGATGATACCATGGGAGCAGAATCTGGTGATAAGGTTGTTGTGAAGATTACGAAGTATTCTGAGCAAAACAGAAACCCTGAAGGCCGTGTGGTTGAAATTTTAGGTAAAGCGGGTACCAATGAGGCTGAGATTCAGTCGATCATTAAAATGCACAATTTGCCTGAGGAATTTCCAAATAAAGTGTTAAGACAAGCGGAGAGAATTCCTGAGGAAATTCCACAAGATGAAATCGCAAGGAGAACAGATTTTAGAAATCTTACCATAGTAACTATTGATGGTTCCGATGCGAAAGACTTAGATGATGCAATCTCCATTCAAAAATTAGAGAATGGCAATTACGAGTTAGGTGTCCACATTGCAGATGTATCACACTATGTTACTGAAAGATCAAAACTGGATCAAGAGGCTTTAAAAAGAGGGACTTCTGTTTATCTTGTAGATAGAGTAATTCCAATGTTGCCAAGAAAATTATCAAATGGTCTTTGTAGTTTAAATCCTCATGTGGATCGTTTGACCATGAGTATAGTTATGGAAATCAATAAGCAAGGTAAAGTGGTCACACAGCAAATACATGAATCTGTTATTAATTCAAATGAACGTTTAATCTATACTGATGTATCGGATATCTTAGAAAATCAGACTGAAGGCAAGCCTCATTTAGCTCAATATGATTACCTGAAAGATATGTTTACAACGATGGCTGAATTAGCAAGTATTCTCAGAAAAAGTAGGGAATTGCGTGGTATGATAGACTTTAACTTCCCTGAAGCTAAAATTATCACTGATGAAGAAGGTAAAGTTATAGATATTGTTATGAGAGAGAGACGTGTATCCAATAGAATTATTGAGGAGTTCATGCTAATCGCTAATGAGACTATTGCTGAATACATGTATTGGCTTGAGATTCCATTTGTTTACAGAATACATGAAAATCCTACAGAAGAAAAAATAGAAGAGTTTAACAAGTTAATTCATAATTTTGGATACAAAATCAAGGGCAGTTTGGAAGATTTACATCCTAGAGAAATTCAGAAGTTGTTGAAAGAAGTAGAGGGTAAAAAGGAAGAAGCTCTAATTAATAAAATGATGCTTAGATCCTTAAAGCAAGCCAAGTATTCACCTTTTAACGATGGTCATTTTGGTTTAGCTGCTCAGTATTACTGTCACTTTACATCGCCAATAAGACGTTACCCAGATTTACAAATTCATCGTATTATCAAGGAATCCTTACAAGGTAAAATCAATAAAAATAGAATTGCAGAGTTAGAAACTATTGTAGCCAATGCTGCAGATCAATCCTCTAAACAGGAAAGAGTTGCTGAAAAAGCTGAACGCGATACCTATGATTTGAAAAAAGCTGAGTATATGGCAGATTATGTTGGAGAAGAATTTGATGGTATCATTTCAAGTTTAACTTCATTTGGCATGTTTGTTCAATTGCCTAATACTGTAGAAGGGCTCGTACGTTTAGTGGATTTACACGATGACTATTATGAATTTGATGAAAAACAAATGATTTATATTGGTGAACATACTAGAAAAGTATATCATGTTGGTGATGAAGTCAAAGTACGCGTTGAAAGAGTTAGTGTTGAAGAACGAGAGATAGACTTTGTGATCTTAGAGCATAAAGCTCTTTAAGAATGGAATAAAATATTATACAATAGAAAGACGGTATAGCCGTCTTTTGTTGTGATAAAGTTGATATAACATGATATATAGGAGGAAACATGATTAAATTCATTGCTTGTGATTTAGATGGGACATTACTAAACTCTGAACACGAATTAACGAAAGAAAATATAGAAGTCATTGAAGCTTTAAAGGATAAGGAAATTCCATTTATTATTGCAACGGGTAGAATCTATCCGTCTGCTGCAGAATTTTCAAAGTCATTGGGCTTAAAAACACCAATTATAGCTTGTAATGGCGCTGTAGTTAAAGATCCTGTCAAAGATGAAATCTTATTTGATTATCCGGTGAATACTGAAAAAATGTACCAATTAATTGATATTTGTCATAAGTATGATATTTATTACCATATCTATACTTTAGATACGGTCTATGCTGAAAGAAATGAAAGACTGATTAAAAAGTATCAAGAATGGGCTTTGAAAGACCCGAGTAGAGCGCTTGTAAAAACTGCAATAGTTGAAGATATGAAATCTGTTGTAAACAATAATATTGTTTATAAACTGGGACTATACATTGATGAAAAAGGTGCTAAGGAAGCCTATGCTGAAATGGTTCAGGTTGAAGGTATCACATCTTGTTTTTCTTTGGATACTCTAGTTGATATTTTTAATGAAGATGCTTCTAAGGGAAATGCCATGATGGATCTTGCTAAAACCTTTGGTTTTGAAAAGCATGAAGTCATGGCACTAGGAGACAATGAAAATGATATCCCTATGCTGGAAGCTGCTGGCTTAGGTATCGCAATGAAAGATGCTAGAGATCAAGTAAAGGCATCTGCAGATGAAATTGCTGACTCTAACAATGAGAGTGGCGTTGCTAAAGCCATCAGAAAACATTTGAATCTTTAAAACAATATTACACCTGAGTTAAATGATTGACTCAGGTGACTATTTTTGTTAAACTTTGAAGGTAACTAAAGGAGAGTTTTATGGCAGTTTCAAAATTGATTGCGAATAATAAGAAAGCCCGCCATGAATATTTCATTGAAGATGTCATTGAAACTGGTATTGTATTGACTGGTACAGAAGTTAAGTCGATTCGAATGGGCAAAGCAAACATAAAAGAATCATATGCCGTCATTAAGAATGGGGAAATCTTTATTCAGGGGATGCACATAAGTCCTTATGAAATGGGTAATAGATTTAACACAGATCCATTGCGTGTTCGGAAGCTATTACTTCATAAAAGGGAGATCAATAAGATTATTGGTTTAACGCAACAGAAGGGATATGCATTAACGCCTCTTAGATTATATCTTAATGAAAAAGGTTTAGTTAAGTTAGAAATAGGTATTGCAAAAGGTAAGAAATTACATGATAAGCGTCATGATCTTGCTGCTAAAGATGCGAATAGAGATATTCAAAGAGCTCTTAGGGATAAGCAAAGATATTAATGTGGATAAAATGTTAATTTCTTGTTAATAACTGTGCATAAGTTGATAAGTATGTGTGTAACTCCTAAAAATGTGGATTCAGATATCACGAATAATATGAGTGAGAGTTAATAAATATACAAAAAACACAACTTATCCACAAATGTTGTGAATAACCTATGGAAAACTGTGTGTAAAACTCACAAAAACATGTTAAGAACCTAAATGTGTATAAAATGCATTGTGGATAACAAAACCTGGGGGTGTACAGGTTTCGACAGGGGTTTTGACTATTTATAAGCGAGCCGTGTTTCTTTTTCCTGGGGTACACGTTAAAGAACTGGGATACTAAATATAAACGCTAAAAATAATAACTTAGCATTCGCAGCTTAGTCTGCGACCCTCTCTCGGATAGCCTTTCTCTATTGCCGCGCCGAGACTGGATAATCTTGCAATAGACAAAACTAAAGGGTGTTGTGACTTTAGGGGGTATTGATCGCAACTGGTTCATAACTTCGTCCGTTAGAGTACCTGGTTATGAATAAGATTTGAACTTTAACTGCGCTCGGAGAAAGTATTTAGGAAGGGCTTTTGGACGCGAGTTCGATTCTCGCCACCTCCACCAAGAATGACGGTCAAGAAAGCTAACATGGCGTCAAAGTCAGTTAAATCAAGCTTTCTTGGCTTTTTCTTAAGTAACTTTAAATATGTTCTATTATACGACTGATTAAATACATGATAGATTTTATAGGAGGGTTTGAGTAAGATGAATAATGATAAGATTATTAATGAATATCAAGAATATCAAGATAAAATAGGTAGCAGACTCGAACTCTATAGAGTGGTTTCGCAGAAATTTGATATATCAAGTGCGTTGTACCCAGGATGTCACATAGATCTTTCACCATCTCTAGTCATACCCAATGTAGTCTATGTCGACAATTTTAAAGGAACAATCAATTTCTTTAAACATATAAATCAGATAAAAGCTTTTATTAATGAACACAAAGAATACAAAGAAGAGTGTGAGGTATTATTTTTCGGACAGGATTATACACATGAGTTAGTCGTTGAACCTGTTGATTTGATTATATCGCAGTATGCTGGTTTCGTTGGACAAGCTACAAAAGAATATCTAAAGGTTGGTGGAATTCTTCTATGCAACGATAGTCATGGAGATGCTACTTTGGCGAAATTTGATGATGATTTCAGATTGGTTGGTACAATAGATGAAGATTATGAGATAAACCATTTTCATTTAGAAGATTATTTTGTGAGGTCCGAAGGGAAACCTGTTGATTTAATGGTTGTTAAAACGAAGATGAAAGGTCCAAGTTATTCAAAGTCGGCTGCGAACTATCTGTTTCAGAAAATAAAGTAATGTAATTAGGCAAGTGAGTACTTTTGAATGTTAACTTTCTTGTTCGGGCTATACAATTGAAAGAAAAGTCTCACGCAAATGCATGGGGCTTTTTGCAATTGATAGATCTGGTAATGATGAGAACGCGCCAAAAAAGACTGAACTCTAAAACAAGAAATAAACCACTATGGCTAGTTAAACAGAAAAAAATAGCGAAGTTCTGAGCTGTTGAACTAATGCACCAGAACCTCCAATTTCTCTGCTTTATCCAATACGAAATAAGTTAATAAGTTTGTTATTTATACTATAATCGTTACAAAAAACTGTGTATGAGACACATTTCTACTAATCATTTAAGAAAAATATATCCTCAACGGAGACATTTAATGCTCTTGCGATTCTCAAAGCTAGTACCAAAGATGGATTATACTTATTCTGTTCGAGTGCAATAATGGTTTGTCTTGTGCAATCGACAATTTCCGCCAATTGTTCCTGCGTATATGTTGATTTATTTGTACGTATACTTTTTAATTGATTGACTAAAATATTCTCCTGAACCATGGTTAATTACCCTGTTTAAAATAATGATATAGTAGTCCAACATCTAGACTTATATGAAGTATTACAATCATTGAATAAGCAAGAAACCATAACCAACCTATTGGAATAAAACCTGCTATCTCATATTTCGTGTATATACTAGTTGCTAATGAGTAGACATATGTTGCTATCACTATTAACGAAAAATTCATGGCTTTTGATTGAACTAATAAATCTCGTTCATCTTTTTTAAAGCCATACTTTTTACTTTTTTGAATAAAATATTCAATGGCGTTAGAAAGATACCCAAAGCCAACAAGAAAAGCTAACAAAAACGTTTTAGTTTTGTTGTCCGTAAAGTTATTAAGAGTATCATTGGAAAAGAATATTATAATCATTGCACTGCCTACTATCAACCAAGCCAAAAGATGTCCTAATGTAGTTTTTATTGTTTTACTCATAAAACGCTCCTTTCAAAAGTAAGAAATACCTTACATGTTTATTGTAATATATTTCTTACTTTTTGTAAATACTAAAGGATTTTTACTGGGATTAAAATTTATAATAATAGAGAAATCTAGTAAGGAGAATCAGAAATTGCTATGAGTTACATCATTTTCACATTATAATTTGTGATGTTTTGAGATTGTATAAAGCTCGGTTGGTTAACAAATTCTATTTTTGAAATGTATAGAAATATTTTACGTGTTAGCTTTCTTGTTCGGCATAAACATTAACTCCTCATACCAGAGGAAAGGACCACTCTACTTATGTAGGGTGGTTTTTAAGTTACAGTATTTTTTAGATTGAAGAGCAGCATCAATTATGTCTAAATTATACTAATTGAAAAAGGCTAAAATGGATGTTTAGATGAATCCTTGAATAGAAACAATAAAATTAAGGGAAAATAGAAAGCAAAAAATGCTAATAAGGATTTTATACTACTTATCCAAATGATTCTCAAGTGAATTGTCGCTTTACATGGTTATATCTGTATTGGTATTAGAAAAAGAAGCAAAACTTTATTATGAAAAAGCGATTGATTTGGGTTTACCAGAAGTTGATTTAACTGAAAAAATCAACTAATTCTCCCGCCTCTAAATGGAGTGAAGGCGGTGAGTCTCGCAGAGAGTTGATTATTAGCCATG
>JAFGVN010000150.1 GCA_016937975.1 Clostridia bacterium | reverse complement strand
CGGTCTTCGGTATAATCAGGTCCAATGGTCTTTGATCTTGTAAAGCGCTCTTGATTAATGGCTCTAAATGAGATGTGTTTACCTGGCTTTATTTCATATCCATCATGTTTAAGGATTTCTAGAAACTCATTCCAATCTTTAGATCTTTTAATTGCAGAATCAATTGCATATTGTAGTTTTGCTTTATAGCTATTTCCCGATTTTCGTTCTTGGTATTCTTTATATGAAACACCATTGAATTTACCTTTTAAATCACCAGCAATAACAGATAATCCATGTTGGCTACATAGTTCATCACTCTGATTTCGAATTTGATGGTAGCTTTTCTTATTAGATATATAAGCCTTGCCATCAACGAAACTGACATTATTAAAGATAATATGATTATGTATATGACCACGATCAACATGGGTAGTCAGGACATACTCATATTTACTTTTTAGATGCTTCTCGCATAATTCTTGACCAATTTGATGCGCCACAGCAGGAGTGACTTCATCAGGCATAAACGATTGAATTAAATGTCGGCCAAGGTTTTTGGATTGACTGTTCATAATTTCTTTTGTGTTAGCAAACTGAAGAGCTGCTGTTTTAAAACCGCATTTATAAGAGTAAATGAGAATTTGCTCATCTGTTTTTTCAGAATCACAAATATAATCAATGCTTAAGTCTAAGGTAGTTTTGATAGGATGGATTTTAGTGATTGCCATATTTCTTCAGTCATCTCCTTTAATTCAGCAACATCTTCTTTATAAATTGAGTCCGTTGAATTCACTCTTTTTGCAATTTGGTTAATATTCGTTGAGACTCTTGTCATTTGAGAAGACAGTTCTCGAATTGGTGAATGGTCAATTTTAAAGATACGTCCATCGATTGCAATCTTTCTCATATAAGCGCCGGTGTTTTGAAAACCCGCCAGCTTTCTTCGTTCTTCTATGATTTCTTTTTCTTCTTCAGTGACCATAACATGAATGTTAAGTGGTCTAGTCCTTTGTGCCATATCTATTTATTCCTTTCAAGAATTTAAACCAGGGGTTTGGGGATTTCCCCAACAAGCTTTCACAATTCTGACCAACAGGGCAGGGATGGGAAAATCGGAAGTGTGGCTACACTTCCTGTGCTTGCTAATAAAGATTTTGAATTAATTAACAGATGTCGTTTTACGACATTAAAACCAAAATGATAACCCAGACTTGATCCACGATTGTAGTCCTTTTATTAGAAAAGGGATTAGTGTAATCACTATGGTTAAGGCAAATGCGATAATTATTCCAGTAACAGCTGCGTTGTTTGTAAGACTTGAACCATAAAAAAGCGCAGATGCCAGGACTATAATGATACAAATAAAGATTAACTTACCAAGTACAACAGTAGAAATGGCTTCTAAGATAAATAATAAGAGTATACCGATTGTAGCTAAGATATAGCATGGCAAAAGAATTAATTTAAATGGCACTAGTAATATATTCCCGATTGTTTTCATGCGCTCACCTCCAAGTATCTTAATTTAATTATAGATAATAAATTAAAACTAAACAAGACAAAAATATAGTCTTGTTTAAGCAGTGGATTTATTAAATGCTATAAAAGTGTACATTTGAATTGTCTTATATTAAAATGGAAGTAGAACAATTTGGAAATTCACGTTATTAGCAACATGACGTTATAAAAGACAAAAGACTGACCTCTAGATTTTTTTGATGTGAGTTTTAGATTTGATATGGAGAATTTTAAATGAGAACAAGCAGAATCTTAGAAATGATTTATTTGCTATTAAATAACAGACAACAAAAGGCCCAAGATATCGCTAATCATTTTGGTGTGTCAACAAAAACAATATACAGAGATGTTGAAACATTGGCTGAAGCTGGCATCCCTATTTCTATGCAGCAAGGTGTAGATGGTGGCATTGTTTTAAGTGAACACTATGCCATTAACAAAACAAAGTTGACTGCATCTGAAGAAAAAGTGTTGATGAAAGCAATTGATGACATAAAGAAATTGCCAAATGCACAATTAGATTATGCTTTAAAACTCTTGAAGCAATATTTTAATGAAGCTGGCACCATGTGGATCAATACCAATGATATTGCATTAGATATTCATGATAAGTTCCATCTAGTAAAAGCTGCAACAATAGAAAAACGAGTGATTGAATTTGATTACTTTATTGACCGGAAGTTTGTAAAACATAGAGTAGAGCCGTATGAGTTGCGAAATGACGGTGAGATATGGACCTTAATAGTTCGTCATATTAAAGAAGGTGCTTTTGAAGAGATTTACCTCACTAGAATGAAAAATATTCAAGTGAAGTCCAAGCATTTTTCAAGAAGAGATTTGCCAGATCAGTTTGGTAAAAAGTATGATGGTGAAATTAAGGTAATAAGTTTTGTTGTAGAAGAACTGACGGATGATTTGTTAAATAGGTTTCCGATTGAGTGTTTTGAGTTTAATGATGATTCTGCTGTTTTGAATGTGAAGGTTAAGGAAGATTATAAAGTGTAGAAGATATTATCAACATTTTCTAACTTAAAGTAAAAGCTAATAATTATGGTAATAAAAAAATGACTCGAAAAATCACTTCCTTAGATGTTCTGTCTCACAAAATTAAGCAGAATTTAATCAAATTAATGAGATACTTCAAAATATCTTAAGAGGTCGAATAATGTCAAATAGAAAGGTATAAGGTATGGTCAAACCGAAGGAAATTTTTAGAGAGTTACATCCAAATCAATTTTCCGATTCATAAATAGTACGTGTAGGTAAACTAGATAAAGATTTTTTTGATTTTTTTCAGGAGACATTAACGAGTAAAAGTAAGGAAAAGGATTTTGAAGAGTTTTGCAGAATGTTGGCAGAGAAAACTATTTGCCCAAATCTTTTACCTCAAACTGGTCCTACTGGTGGTGGAGATAGTAAAGTAGATAGTGAGACTTATCCAGTTTCAGATGATATATCGTCTAGGTGGTATTTTGGAGTTGGAAATAAGAATTCTCAAGAACGATGGGCATTTGCAATTAGTGCAAAAAAGGATTGGAAATCTAAAGTAAAATTTGATGTAAAAAAGATTGTTGGGGTCAACAATGAGAAGGGAAGAAATTATGTAAAGTTATTTTTTATGACAAATCAATCTGTATCTGATAAAAAGCGAGCAGATGATGAAGATAGTCTAAGGAAAGAACTAGACTTAGATGTAAGAATTCTAGATCGAAACTTGATTTTAAATACGGTGTTTAGAGATGACAACAAAAAAATTGCTATTGCGGCATTTGGGCTATCGTCAGATTTTGCTGATGATACTAATATTGAGCCTAATGATTTAATAAGAAAACTTCGTTTAGATAATGTAGAGGAAGTGTTGAGGACTAAGCATGATACTACCAACTCAGAGATTATTGAAATTGTTAGCTAAAGTGTTGTTTTAAATAGAGAACTTGAGGTTTCAGAGGAAAAGATGTTTACCTTTTGTCACGTGCTGAAGTGATATCAAAGGAAAGAGGAAGACAATTTGATTATTCTGAAGCTGTATATAATTCAGCATGGACTCTTTACTGGTGGTATGAAAACTATCAGTTATATTCTGAAAAATATCTAATATATGAGGACATTGCTAAAAGTAGTTGTGAAGTTGAGTATCTAAAGAATCTTGCAACACTATGGGTAAACCTTTTATTAATTTCTCATAAAGAAGTTTGCAATATTGATATAGAAAAACATACTAAAATCGTTGTTGAAGAACACAAGAAATACATTTTTGATATCTCAAAACCGAATGCATCCATAGAGGCAAGAGCAGGCTATCAGATGATTAGAATGATTTTGCAAGAAGATGTGAATGATATTGTTGAAGAGTACATCGATATCTTAAATAACTCAGATGGGAAATTGAATTTAAAAGTTACTACCATAGAAAAAATTGTAACCAATACACCGTTACTTAAAGAAGCTAAGAAATATGATCAGTTATTCGAGATATTGTTAGATACAATGGGAAAAAGATCAACAGATATTAAAAAGGCAAAAATACTAAGGAATAGAACGAATAAGGTTATGGAAAAACCTCATGATGCACTTGTTCTAAATAGTAGGGCTTTGACTTTGCTTCTTAAACTGGAAACAAAGAGTGAATTACTTCAAAGCTTGATTAGTACTGGTGTAATATGGGACAGGTTGGCTGTATCTGGGCTTCAAAAAATTTTTTGCTCTATGCGTTTTGTTTAGGAATTAATCAATATTTGAAGTTTGGTGATGCTCATCCAGCTTTGATTTATTCTGCAAGTTTATTAAAGAAAATCGAGCTAGAAATAGGGCGTGTTTTATATGCAAGCGAGTTACATCAAATCCATATGATGATTTGTAGTATTTACAATCAATGGTCTGATGAAAAGGATTCAGAATCATTTAATTACTTTCTAGGAAATAGAATATTACAAACTGAGTATAAGAAAATAAATGAAATCAATGGACTACAATCATACTTTGATGATTTGGGATTGGAATTAGCTCAAACTGCATATAATTATCTCTTTGGAAAATATGATCACGAATTATTAGAAAGTTTTGAAAATGATAAATCTAGATATGATGATTTTATGCAAAAGTGGCATGACCAAACCGAATTATCAATAGATTCGGAAATGGTTTACTGGGGTTTCGAAGAGAAGCGTGTGATGAGATCGAAAATATGTGGTTGTGAAGTAGTAGTAACTGCAGATAGAAACTTTATCGCACTTGAGTTAGGAGCGACCATTCTAGCGAGTATAGAAAGTTTTTTTTAAAAGGTTTTAGAAATGGTGTTATGGCAATCACCCCAAAGGTACGGATAGAAGTTGCTTATAATGACACAATACCATTTGTAATTGAATGCATGAATGAAAACAGTGTAATAAAAGTAAATCGCAGTAACTATGATTCGGATAATATTTATGCGGCGGAAGATGTTCTTAATAATTGCCTAATTGAAATATTAGGATACTTTACTGCTCTTGTATTTCCGTTTGATGTAGTTCAGGATTCGATAGAAGAAATGGTTTAGAATGAGAATTCATTGGGTAGAGCATATGCCTTCTCTAATAGTTTATTCCATTCAGCTGAAGCGCTAGGTTCGGATTTGTTTTCGTTCTCTCGTGTATGTGATGAAGAAAAAAAATACACTGCTGAACCTAAGAATATTTTTTCTAACTCAGTTAATAATGCAGATAAAAAAATAACTTGGGAAAATGAACTGAATGAAATTCATTATGGAGATATCCCAGAAGATTTAAATTTTGGAGATGTATCACAAGATCATATTTACATTGATTCGATTATTAACCTAGATCTGTGGAGTAAAGCTGGTTGGAAGGATGATGCTTACTTAGAATTCCAGAACCTCAATATCCTCTGGTACTTGCATTTGTATATACAAATGCAATTTGCAAGAAAATATTTGATCAGTGGATAACTGATATTGGTGCTCAAGATGTGGAAGATAGAATTAAAATTGGAATTATCAAAGTATCAGAAAAGATAAGCCGTTTTGGTATAGGGTTATTGTAGGATCGGATAAAGTGCCAAAGTCAGATAAAAAAGAGTGTATTCTATTCCAGAGCGTTAATCGGTTACATACGATGGAAGCTGAAAGTCATAAGAATGTTGATATGTTCCTGAACGAGTTAATGAGATACCCAGTATTTCAGTTAATGTGTGCGGTTGCTAAATCTGATAAAAATATGCCAGATTTAATCCAGGGTGTAGCAATTATGAAACGTTGAAGTAGTATCATAGCTTGTGAAGCTCATGAAATATCAAAGAATGATCTGTTTCTACTAAATGCTATAACACCTGATGACGATCGAATATTACCCAATGAGATTGACGAATATCCAGTAATGAAAATATTGGAAGAGAAATGGAAAATAGCGAATAGACAAAAGTAGTACCCATATTCTGCGTGAAGAAGTATTAAAACTGCTTTACTTCTTGAAATATCAACACTTACGTAAACCTATCTTTTTCACCCATTGGGTGAAAGAAAAAACTTTTGGATTTACTTTTTTTTATGCCTTATTTAGGACAAATATATAATGTAAACTTAACTCTAAAGGGGGCATTCATGATAGACAAAATTGATTTCAGCGAAAAGAATCTTACCGCTAATTCAGGTACTGTAATGTTATACAACACACTGATGCTGAAGGTATCTTCGAGATGATTGATGAGGAAATCAGATTTCATAGTCCATCTATTAATAAGATTATAATGAATCACATCAAGTCGTTGCTATGTGGTTTCTTTATTGGCATCGATAAACTGGAAAGAATGCGTCTGTTGTATAACGATCCTCTAGTTAATGAAATGGCAGTTGATGTTAAATCTCCTGAAACCATTTCTAGATTTCTTAGAAATTTCGACTACCGCACAACTCATCAGTTACGGACGGTTAGTTTTAGAGTATTCAACCATATGCTTTCTAAAAGTAGACTGTAAAAAATCACTATCGACATTGATAGCAGTGTCATTAATGTGGAAGGTCGCAAAAAGGTACTGCCAAAGGATACAACCCAAAGAGGAAAGGTAATAAATACTATAATATCCAATTTGCATTTTGTGGTGAATTAAAGGCTTGCATATCAGGTTTTGTTAGAAGTGGTAATGCATATTCAGCAAATGGTGCATCCGAACTGATTAAAGGAATTTTGAAAATATCTACTTTAAAGGTTTAGATATTTGCTTCTGAATGGATAGCGGTTATTTCGATGAGGAGATTATAAAAACCATAGAATCCTTAGGATGCAAATATGTTATTAAGGCAAAAGCAAATACGACACTCATATCAAAAGTTTCATCAGAAGAGTACATTGAGAAAGGTTCAGAAGGTAGAGTTATAGCAGAAATGTTTACCAAGTTAGATAAGTGGCATGGTAATAAACGTTTCATTGTATCTCGAGTTCTCAAGGAAAGTAGTGAAAGTGACCAAATAACTTTATTTGAGAAGGAATATCGCTACTTCTCATTGTGAAAAATGATGAATCCTTGTCGTCTGAAGATGTTATCTTGTTTTATGAGAAAGGAGGTAACTGCGAAAATTACATTAAAGAATCAAAATACGATATGAATGTTGGTAACCATATTCTTCACTCTTTCTGGGCTAATGAAGCGATTTTTCAGTTAATGATGTTAACATACAATATTTTTCTGTTGTTTAAATTTCTTATATGACAGCAAAAGAATATTACCAGCAAATAAAGACCTTTAGGTTAAAATATTTATTTTTAGCAGGAAAGATCATATCTAATGCAAGGTACAAGATTCTTAAATTACCAGATAGGATGCATACACGAGCAGCAAGTTTACTTGCGACCAGTGAACAATACCCTTATAAAGGTATTTATATACCCGCTCTATGTAAGTAATGAAAAAATATGATGTCTGTTTAAAGTCTATTTGTCAAGTGTACATTTCATATTCGTCTTGTTTAAGATTTTAATTTGCTCAAGATGTGTTTTTAGTAAGTAATTTTATGGTAAAATAGAACGGGAAGTAATTCTATTTTACAGAAATGGATTATTTAATGTAAGTATAACCAGAGACGCAGAATTCTGCTAATAATGAATATATTTGTTAACCCCAAGAGCATTATCTGAAATATAAATTTATTAATCTTATTGTAATGTTATCATTTCGGATAATAAGGTAGAATCTGCTAAGATGCAATTGCTGATCTCATTGCAAATTAAATTAGACTTAATTCTAAGAATATTTAGTAAACTAACGAAAGGAGTTAATGAATGAACATTAGTATGAACGGTTGGAATAAGAATAGTTCAAGGAGTAGTTTGTCAATTGTTTTCTCAATAATTATAGTATTTACTCTCATGATAGGGTGCATTCTATTTTTCAAGTATAATTATAATCTTAAGAGTCTTGATTTAGAGAGTATTGATATATGTGAGTATTCTGTATATGAGGAGTTGAATAATGAAATACTGTTTTCTCTGTACGTAACAGATCAGTTCAATCTTGAACCAAAGATTTTTGTTACTTTTGAATATATTGGGAAAAGTCCTTTCAAATTTATTGACACATCATTAGTTCCAATTAGTTACAGAGTAATGTTAGAAGGTAAAGATATTTCTAATCAATTTATTGCTAATGAATACACTAAAAAATTAATACTTAAAAATAAGAAGTATTTTATACCATTGAGTATTGATCGATTATTTGCTGATATTGATGAATCAACATTCAAAAAATTGTCAATTTATATAAATTGTAATTTCGAAATAAATAAAAAACAATTGCTTTTATCTTTAACCAATATGTAAAATATTGAAAAATCATTGTGAGAATGATGATAATCTGATATGCTCAGTATAAGTTGGTTGTAAATTTATAGGGAGGTTAATTTGAAAAAAGTATTAATACTTTTAATAACAATTATCTTATTATCGACATCAATGATATTTGCTGAAACTAGCAACTCTGATGAAGACAAACAAGAAGAACAAATGATGGAGAAACAGGAAAGAGCTTTAGATAAATTTGTAAAGTTTCAAGAAAAAATGGAGTTAAGAGGGGAAAAATCACTATATGGTGGTGCGTATTTCGACGAGGATGATATTCTTCATACTATTGACTCACAATGTTTCAGAATATAACAAGAGCTGCACAAATGATGTTATTTATGAAAAAGTTAAGTACTCTCATGTATACTTAATAGAACAGTCAAAACTTGTCATGGAACACTGTGAAGAACTGAATGTTGAATCTGTTGCTGTATTAGATTCAAAAAACAAATTAGTTATTAAATATATTGAGGAAGGCAAAAATCTCGAAAAAGAGCTAAACAAATTAATTCCTAATGATATATATATATTATCAGAAATTACTGATACTGAAAGATACGTATCTCAGTCTACGCTTGTAAATGGAACTGGGTTTGTATCTGATGGTGGAGGATATACGATTGGGTTTGCTGCTAGGTTGAATGGAGAACCTGGATTTGTTTCTTCAGCTCATGGTGTTGATAGTGATTCTGCTAATGCATACATTGGGATAAATAAAATTGGTGATTTAAGATTGAAGCAATTTTTAAACGATGTTGATGCAAGTTTCTATCTTGTTCATTGGAATGACGATGTTTCTAAATTACTTTCAAATGGTGGTTCATATCATGCTGTATCTTCATCGTTTATAGTAGAAGGTCAGTATGTAATCCAGCATGGAGCAAAAACTGGAAAAGCAACTGGTTATATTACATACACATCTCAAGCTGGCTATATTGATGATACTCTGATAACTGATATGATAATAACTTCTGCTGACACACAAGAAGGTGACAGTGGTGGTCCATTGACTTGTTATGTTGGAGGTACGACAGCATATAATAATGTAATTGGTATATTAAATGGCTCTAACAGTGGAGGTTCAGCTTATACAAAAGCAACAAATATTATGATTAAATTAGGGTTAACAGAATATTAAAAATGATTATTACAGCCAACTATTTAGTTTTGCTTAAAAGTCCTAGTTTTTTTAACTGGGACTTTTTTAGATAATAATTAAATTCACTATTTTTCAGTAGTAAAAATTATACTAGGTTAGACACGAAATGTAAGTACCGATAAAAGATGATCATTTTCTAAACATTAATAAAGTAGTTGCCCTTTTTAATAAGCCTGTTGAATAAATCAACAGGCTTATTTTTTTGCCTTTTTCTATGCATAAACACAGATATATGTAAAAATTTTCAGTAACTCAGAATTGTTTTTCACGGTTTTTATGCATAAAAATTGAACTAAATTAAAAAAGTTTTGAAAAGGTTCAAAAAATCAATATTCATATTGTTGTATTAGTTGAAGGGATATTACAACTTGGAAAACTTTATGAATGTAGTAAAGAGCCAAAATTAGATTCTGCTAAGGAAGGAGGTGATTTAGATGAATCATTATCCTTCAAAAGAGCAGGTCATTGCGATGAAATTTGATAGCTTTATTAAAAGATGCTGCACCAATGAGTTACGTAACATTGAAAAACAAGAAAAAAGGCTGCGGAGCAAGGAAATACTCATTCCCGACTTTTCAAAAGTAGATACTCAAGTGGATTCTAGCAATGGCATATTACCAGACTTTGTAATTAAGGGATTTGAGATTTCAATCGAAGACATAGATTTGTTAGAAGCATTGAAAAAACTACCCGCAAGGGATAGAGAATTGATTTTGCTGATCCACTTCACTGGCTATAAGCCTAAAGATCTTTCTGAAGAAATGGATGTTGGTGAACGCACAATCTATAAGAGACATAAAAAGATATTATGCAAGTTAAAATGCTACATGGAGGGACCTAAATGATAGAAAATATTGATTTATCAAAGGTTGTAAGAAGTCATATTAGACCATTAGATTTTGAGGTAATCAAATTAGCTTTAACGGGTGATGTTACAAGCATGAATAAAATTATTGATCATTACAATCCGTATTTAAGAGAATTGGCAACAAAGAGGCTCTTTGATGAATATGGGAATGAATACCGGTATATGGATGAAAGTATCCGTTGCCAATTGGAAAATAAACTAATCAAATCTGTACTCAAATTTAAAATACAGATATAGATCACGTAGGGGGCTACTATAATAGCCCTCAATTTATGTGCCGATTAAAGCCCATATTTAATATTGGTTTTAGTGGACTTATAAATTCCTTTGAACATTGACAATTGAATAGACCAAACAGAAACGTTCAATAATGTGAGCTTTATAAGTAATGCCACGACGGTTTTACCTGAGCATATAATTCTTTGAAAATAGAAGTGGAGTTCTATCGGCCATGAAACATTATTGTTATAATGATACTTTTGCTTTGTCATAGCTTGAATGGTAGCCAACCCATCGCACGCAATGAGAGCAACTACCGTAGTGGGTAGAGGTGAGATTCCTATGATGCAACTTCCTATTGCTATCTGTGAGGTCATTTTTATTGAAAATATAAGGAGACGAAAATGGAGAAAAAAGAAATTATTAAAGCCAAAGATACTAACAGTAAACTAATGCAATATTGCCAGGAATTAGTAATGCTACAATTTGCATATGATAATAAATTTTTGACAAAAGATGAGATGCTGATTGTTAAAAGCGACATTGAAAAAAGCTATGGTATGCAAAGAGCATCGTTATTGTAAAGACATATTGCAAATGAGAATGCGTCATGGTATTATTAAACAACAGGTTATTGTATGAACACAAAAGGAGGCGGCATGGAAATTACACAGATTAAGGCTACTAAGCCTTCTAGAAGTGTCAAAGGTAAATTAGTTGAACGGTTGAAAGTAGCCGCCTATTGTAGAGTCAGTACCGATGATGTAGAACAACTAAATAGTTATGAATCTCAGATACAACACTACAGAAATTTAATCAATGAAAAAGATGAATGGCATTTTGTTGGCATCTATGCAGACGCAGCTATTACAGGAACCCAAGTATCAAAAAGGGTTGATTTTCAGAGAATTATAAATGATGCATTATCAGGCGATATTGATATGATCATTACTAAATCAATTTCAAGATTTGCACGAAATACCTACGATACACTGAAGTATGTGCGCATTTTAAAAGAAAATGGTGTGGCTGTATTATTTGAAGAAGAAAATATCAATACACTAACAATGGATGGGGAACTTTTATTAACGATTCTTAGTTCAGTAGCTCAACAAGAAGTAGAGAATATTTCTGAGAATGTTAAAAAAGGCCTAAAAATGAAAATGAAACGTGGTGAACTCGTCGGTTTCCATGGCTGTTTGGGTTATGATTATGATAAGGATGATAAATCACTTTCAGTTAATAAGACTGAAGCTGAAGTTGTTCAGTTCATTTTTAATAGATATGTTCATGGTGCTGGTGCGACTATTATATCTAGAGAGTTAAATGAACGAGGTATCAAAACGAAAAAAGGCAACCCTTGGGCAAATAGCTCAGTACTTAGAATCATTAAGAACGAAAAATACATTGGTGACATGTTGATGGGTAAGACTTTCACAGTTGACCCTATAAGTAAAAGAAGATTAGATAATCACGGTGAAGAAGATAAGTTCTACATTAAAGATCATCATGAAGCCATTATAGATAGAGATACATTTGAAGCAGCACAAAAAATGCTGTCAAAGCGAAGTTACTCAAGAATGCCAAAAGGTTCTAATACAACCAGAGAGAAGTTCAGTAGGAAGTTTGCATTTAGTAGCAAACTTGAATGTGGCTACTGTAATTCAAACCTTTCAAGAAGGTCATGGCATTCTGGAACAAAACATCATAAGGTAGTTTGGCAGTGTATGCTCAAGACTAAAAAAGGTAAGAAGCATTGTGATCACAGTAAGGGCATACCTGAAAATGTTATAGAACATGCTTTTATGGAATCCTATTCAATGATCAGTGGCAAAGATAGGGACTTAGTTGACAGCTTTGTACAGCGTTTAGAATCCACATTAGGGTCTGAGACGATTTCAAAGAAGATTAAAACAATTAATAACAAGCTAGACAAATTAGAAGTTAAGAAAAAAAAGCTTCTTGACCTATTACTAGATGAGAAGCTAGGAAGTGATTTGTTTGAAAAGTCGCTAAGAGAGATAGAGCATGAGATGAAGATTTTACAAGAACAACAAGAAAGCTTCGATTTACAAATAGAGCATGAAAAAGAGTTACAAAAGAAGATTACAACTTTAAAGAAGACTCTTAATAGTAATATGAAAATGAGTGAATTCGACCGACATATTTTTGAAAGTTTAATTGATAAAGTGATTGTCGGTGGAGAAAATGAAGATGGTGAAGTAGACCCATATAAACTTACTTTTATCTATAAAACAGGACTAGACAACCGAATTGATGGCGTTCAATTCAAACAAGATGGTAGAAAGAAATCATCAAATGTATTGCCGTCAAATCATAACGACGACGTAACTAATACTGTAGTCAAACCACAACAACCACACATGTGGAGACGATTGCTAAATTAAAGTTAAAATAATTCTAAAGTGGAATATCCAAAGGTGATTAGAAGTTTTCTAGTCACTTTTTATTTGCTTATCTCAATGGTGAAAAACATTAGAAGTTTGTTCCCTATATTTATATAGTATAATAAATTGGATGCATCAAAACAGACCAATAAATAGAGAAACAGCTGGGGGTGAAAATGAGAGGTATTGCAATAATGGGATTAAATGGCGGAGGAAAGTCAACTCTGGCTCATGCCTTAGCCAAGGAAATAGGGTATTTTGAGTTGGATGTTGAAGATTGTTACTTTCCTGAGCAACGAGAATCCAGAAAATTTGTCTTGGAAAATGATCATGCCATAGAAACTGAACATTTAGGATTACTACCATTTTCTAATCCTAGATCCAAAAGTGAAGTCGAAGAAATCATTATAAATATCATAAAAACCAATCCAAATTTCATTCTTTCAGGTGTCACCATGAACTGGGATGAGAAAATTCTCTCTAAAATTGATCTTGCCTTTTGGATTCAAACACCAGTTGAAGTAAGATTGCAGAGGATTCAAGCGAGGGAAGAAAAGAGATTTGGATCAAGAGTGCTTCATGGGGGAGATATGTTCTTACAACAAGAGGCGTTTAAGGAAGTTGTAAAAAATAGGGATATTAAATCTGTTGAAGAAAGTGTGTCTAAATTTGGCTGTCCTGTAATTGTCATTGATGGGATGTATTCAGTAGAAAATAATTTGAAAATCGTCAAAGAGAATATAAGTTGTATTGCTCATGAGAAATAATTTCTTTTTCATCCCTAAAAAAAACGCTTTTGTTACAAAGGTAATATTATTCACCTAGTTAATGATATAATTGTTAACAAGAAACCAGTTATTACAGTATTCATGTGAAAGGAATAAAATTGTTTATGATATGGGATTATTTGTTCAAGGGATATTTTGAAAAGTTTCATCAATGGAGAGGAAAACAACGAATCAAGAGATTACAAAGGAAGTATAAGTCTTGATTGAGTTATTGTATAAGAGTCAAATGCATAAAGACGTTTTTCCACATCAACATTTCGCCAAAAAATAATTGCAAGGATGATGAAGTCATCACCTTTAAAATTGAAATATCTTTTGTAAGCTTAAAGATTTACCTTGTGATGAATCAAGGATTTAACGTTTACAGAATTAATAAAAGAACCTCCAAATCATTGGAGGTTTTTTGCATGAAATGCTATCAAATACCATAACTTTGGGTAAGAATGACTTGTTACTTCGTAGCCTTTACTAAGTATCACTATTATGGAATATCCCTTAAGTAAGTTTTTCATTAAGATTGTATAGTATAATGAAATAGAAGAACCCTATTGGATTAGTGGTGGCATGGAATTCAATCTATAAAAACAGTTATCTGGTGTCACCAATTGAAGATAACTGGCTAATAGTATAATATGCTAGGAGCTAAATATGGCAGCAATCTTAAGTTGAAGCTTTTGATATTCCCACTAATATCATTCTTAATGATTTACCTGTCTTTATTATAAAGACAATAAATAAAGTGAAAGGCTTCGTGTTTGAAGACATATGTGGAGGACTTTCAGCATGCTTATTCTTTTTAATTAGTGTATTTGTTGGAATGAGTTTCTATTAGATATGGAGTATGCTGAAAATACAGAAAAGACATCTTTTTCAATTGAAAATACTGAATTTCAAAAGCTAAGGAGTGATTATTTTGAAAGAAAAGAAAAGTAACTCATTATTTGATTTTATAGCACCAATTTATGGTTTGTTCTATAACAAGCAAAAGAGAAAATATTCAGAGATTATTGAAAAGGTTGCAAATGATCTGAATGTTTTATCATTTGAGTCGATTGTTGATGTAGGTTGTGGCACTGGTGCATTGTGTTCTGTGCTAAATGAAAAAGGTATGAAGGTAACAGGCATAGATCCAGCAATGAAAATGCTAAATGTTGCCATGAGTAAAACAGAAAACAAAAATATTAAATTTTTGCTGGGTAACGCGCTGGAAGGTCTTCCATTTCAAGATAAGGAATTCAATCTTTCTATTTGTTCCTATGTGGCACATGGTTTAGAACCTGAAGAGAGAAAAAAACTGTATGCAGAAATGAGCAGATTAACCAAAGACTATGTTATTGTCTACGACTACAACCATAAAAAGGCCTTGCTAACCTCCTTCATTGAATGGCTTGAACGTGGAGATTACTTTCATTTTATTAAACATGCTGAAAAAGAAATGAAATCATGTCTTACAGAAATGAAAACTTGCTTTTCAGAGGTATCTGTTGTTCAAGTCGATGTAAGGGCCAACTGGTATATTTGCAAACCAACAATTCATGAATCCTTAGAATAATAAAGAGTTAAGAATTATATAAAGATTCTATATTCATATTAAAGGAGCAAATTGTAATGATTCTACTTGAAAATAAGGAAAAAAATTTTAAAATCTATCCCTTGGATACAACAAGATGGGATGATTTTTTAAATCTCCTTGGTGAAAGAGGCGGTTGTGGTGGCTGTTGGTGTATGTCATGGAGACTAAAGAAATCTGATTTTGACTACGGGAAAGGTGAAGTTAACAAGGAACGCATGTTTAAGATTGTTAATGGTGCAGGTGCTACAGGTGTTCTGATCTATGTTGGTGATCAAGCTGTAGGTTGGTGTTCTATAGCACCAAGAGAGGATTTTAGACGACTTGACTATTCAAGAGTGTTAAAGCCTGTAGATGATAAGCCTGTATGGTCAATTGTATGTTTTTTTGTAGATAAAAAATACAGGCGACAAGGTTTATCTAAAGAGCTTATTAAGGGAGCTCTTGTCTATGCAAAACAAAATGGTGCATCCATAGTGGAAGCCTATCCTGTTTATCCTTATGATGATCACACCCCAGACGCATTTTTGTGGACTGGCATTCCAACGGTCTTTGAAGTACTAGGCTTTGAAGAAGTTGTTAGACGTTCCAAATGGAAGCCAGTTATGCGATTTTATTTGTAAAGTTAAAAGTTATGAAGAAAGATATTTTAAGATTTGAGATAGACTCAAATCTTTTTTCGTTTCATATGAGATTTTAGATTATAATAAATATGAGAAGCATAAAATTTTATAAATATTTGTGGCACAGAAACCTATTTCCTTTAGGTGATGGGTAGTTGGCAGAATATGATGGGGGAAATGATGGAGAACAGGATTACAGCAAATACAACTTTATTAAACGAAGAAGGCAACATTATCAATCCAGGATATGCAACATCCATGCTTTACGAGTACAACCGTGATGCAATTAAAGCCAATATCATGAGAATTAAGGAATGGGATTTTTATCAAGTGATGATCGATGACTGGGTGCTTAAAATGACCATCGGTAATATTTCATATGTAGCGGAATGCTCTGCAGATTTATTTAATGTGAATACAAAGGAACTGTTTTCTTTTTCAAATTTGAAGCTGTTTCCTATGAGTAAAATCAAATTACCCTTGCATCCCGATGAACCTAGTGATCTTGTGGTTACAGGGAAACATTATGAAATGTGTTTTACTGTGCATGAGAATAAAAAAGTTTTAAAACTTACTGCACAAGATAAAAAAATAGGTGAGATCCACGTAGATGTGACACTACATATAGACGCTGATCACGATAAGCTTGTGATTGCAACACCCTTTGAGAAGAAAAGGCATTTCTACTTGAACTGCAAGGAAAATTACTTTAATTGTGAAGGTAGCATTCAGTTTGGTAGTCGAGTTGTGAAACTCAATGATCAAAGTACAGCTGTTTTAGATTGGGGAAGAGGCGTATGGCCATTTGATCAGGAATGGTTTTGGGGCAATGGTAGTGCCTTCATTGATGGGCATCAATTTGGCTTCAACATTGGTTGGGGTTTTGGTAATCTTAATCATGCATCTGAAAATATCATATATCTTGATGGCAAAGGAATAAAATTAGGTAAAATCATCTTTGAAATAGATTTCAAGGATTATATGAAACCTTGGAAACTAAGAGATGAAGATAACCGATTTGTGATGGAAATGACCCCTGTCTATGATAAGATTGCCGATACAAGATTAGGAATCATTCAAATGTATTGTCATCAGTTATTTGGCTATTATAATGGGTATGTTATTTTAGAAGATGGTACAAAATTAGTTGTTGAAAACATGCTTGCATTTTGTGAACACGCTCACAACAGGTGGTAAGAAATAAAGGAGAGGCATATGAAATTATTACTCACTTCAGGTGGCATAAAAAACAATAGTATTAGAAATGCTTTGATTGAAATGCTTCGGAAACCTATTGAAGCATCAAAAGCACTCTGTATTCCAACCGCCATATATGCCCTTTCTGGTGGATGCGAACATGCATGGAAGTTCATTAACGGAAAAGAAGAAACACCAATGGTGGAGTTAGGCTGGCAATCTGTGGGTGTTCTTGAACTCACTGCGTTACCGAGTTTAGATCCAAACATCTGGTTACCTGCTTTGAAAGAAGCAGATGTGATACTGGTTAATGGTGGAGATCCTTTGTATCTGAATCACTGGATGAAGGCATCTGGGATTTCTGACTTATTGCCTACCTTAGAAGTTGTTTATGTTGGATTAAGTGCAGGCAGTATGATTATGGCACCGAGAATAGGTGATGATTTTGTGCACTGGCAGCAACCTGAAGGTAATGATAAAACTTTGGGATTTATAGATTTTGCAATTTTTCCTCATTTAAATCATGTGATGTTGCCTGAAAATACAACAGAGGATGCAATAAAATGGGCAAAGACAATGGATTGTAAAGCCTATGCCATAGATGATCAAACTGCTATTAAGGTTATTGATGATCAAATAGAGGTAATTTCAGAAGGGGAATGGTATTTATATAATGAATAATTTTACAGAACTCCAAGTGAATTGGAGTTTTTATTTGCATTGAATCCCCTTCTTTGAGATGTTATGATAAAAGCATCTGTTATAAATGAATGAGGTGAAAGATGGAAACAATTTATCTTGCAGGAGGCTGCTTGTGGGGCGTACAAGCATTTGTACGGACTTTACCAGGTGTTGTACATACGGAAGCAGGCAGAATAAATGGCAGGACACAAACGTTGAACAGCTCCTATGATGGTTATGCAGAATGTGTAAAAACTGAATTCGACGAAACTCTGGTCAGTGTAACACAACTGGTATCATATCTCTTTGAAATTATCGATCCTTATAGTCTGAATCAACAAGGCGAAGACATAGGAGAAAAATATAGGACTGGGGTGTATAGTGAAAATCCCAAGCATCTTTTGGAAGCAAAGACATACCTGAGAAATAGAGTTGATGCAGAAAAGGTAGTAGTTGAAGTTTTACCCTTAACAAATTACATAAGAAGTGCAGAGGAACATCAAGATCGATTAGAGAGATGTCCCAATGATTATTGCCATATTTCAAAGGATCTCTTAAAGAAGTATACAAATAAATATTATATTGATGAGATGAGATAAACTCATCTTTTTTCATCAAAGCCTATAGATAACCCTTTTGACAACTCACTTACGGGTTGAGTCAGATGACGTATGACGTTATTGTTTCTGAGGTTTACACTGGCTATACTAAATGTATCAGCTGATCAAACCCAATAACTTTAAAATACGAAATGAGGAAGAACATGAATATCGGCAAACAAATCAAACGATTAAGAACAGAAAAAAATATAACACAAGAAGTATTGTCAGATTACTTAGGCGTATCTGCACAAGCGGTTTCAAAGTGGGAGAATGATATCACTACACCAGACATAGGTTTGTTACCAGAAATATCAGTCTTCTTTGGTGTCAAGATTGATGAATTATTTAGATTGCCAAATGAGTCTCATTTTGAACGTATAGAAAATATGTTTCATTCAGAACGTGCTATCAGTGATGAAAACTTCAAATATGCAGAAGGCTTTTTAAATGAAAAATTAGACGAAGATAAAAAGAATGCCAGAGCTTTAGGTGACTTGGCTCATTTATACAACCATCGTGCCAAGAGTTTACATGAAGTGGCGGGGGATTATGCTAAAGCCGCTTTAGCTTTGGAACCTGAGAGCAAAAGTTTTCATGTTGCCTTATGGGATGCTTATCATGCTGTATGCGGTGATGGTTATTATGACAATCATTTTGAAGTCATCCAATATTATAAGGATTTTTTAAAGACAAATCCGAACCAACGTAGAGCTTTGATTATCTTAATTGAAAATCTCCTAGCAGATCAAAAATACAGTGAAGCAAAAAAATATGTTAATGAGCTAAAAACCCATCATAGGGATTACACCTTTTATATGTATTTAGGTGACATTACATTGGCAGAGGGAAATCTTGAAGAAGCTAAAAATAATTGGAACCAAGGTGTAAATCTATATCCTAAAGTATGGCAAGCTTACTGTTCAAGAGCTGACCGTTTAGCACGATTAGGATTAACTGAGGAAGCTATTTCTGATTATGAAAAATGTATGGCTGTACAGGAGAGTCCTCGAATTGTAGATGGTCTATTATCATTAGCACAAATCTATGAGGAACTTAAAGATTATAATAAAGCCATAGAAGTAAGAGAAAAAGAAATTGAAATCTATAAAACAGATTACAAAATAACAAGTGGTGAAACCCTTGATCGACCACGAAGAGAAATTGAAAGATTACTAAAGTTGAAAAAGTAAACCTTGAAGATATTAAAAATCAAATAAACCCTATAAGATAGAAACAAAACACGAAGCAATTCTTTCTGCGATCTATCTTATAGGGTATTTTTTATGAAATAAAAATCCTTGTTTAAAGTTTTTCCAATGCATCAATTCTCTGACTGGTTGGTGGATGAGAGTATGTCATCTTTACTACCAGTGGATGTGGTGTTAAATTAGAGAAATTCTCTTTTGTAAGTACTTTTAATGCAGAAATCATAGCGCCTTTATAACCCGATTTTGCAGCTACAGCATCTGCTTTATATTCTGCTTTTCTCGATAACTGAGAAAGAGGAATATTAATTAAAATACTAATAGGTTCTAAAATAATGCTGAAAAGTATAATAGAAAAACCTAAATGTATGCCACTAAATCCAAAGGCTGTTGAAAACGTTTCAGAGGTTAAGAAAAATCCTAAAATGGTCATATATAATGCAATTTGAACAGTTGAAATGGCAAAGTTCTTTAAAGTATCTTTATGAAGTGAATGACCTATTTCATGAGCCAGAACACTGAGAATTTCATCTGGTGTACATTTTTCAATAAGGGTATCATAAAGTACAATGCTTTTGAATTTACCAAAACCAGAAAAGAAAGCATTCAAACGAGTGGATCTCTTAGAGGCATCCATTACAGAAATGGTTTTGATTTCATAACCCAGCTGTTTAGCAAGCTCAGTTGCTTTTTCCTTTAATTCACCATCCTCAAGAGGGGTTAATTTGTTGAAAATTTTAATAAAAATTTTGGTATAAAGCACATTGATTAATAATATAATGACCATTAAAATTGCCCAAGTGTAAAATACAGCCTTGAAACCTAACTTATCATATAAGGTAAGAATTAAATACATTAACCCACCACCTAATAGAGCCGTCAATATGATGGATTTAAGTTGATCAAGGATAAAAGTTTTAACTGTAGTTTTGTTAAAACCATATCTCTGTTCAATGTTGAAGGTTCTGTAAACTGAAAAACCTATGCTTAACAAGTAGCTGATAACACTGTATAGGCCCAAGAAAATCAGTGTTTGAAGGATTTCGTTATGGCTATATTGATCGGCAACCGATGCAATCTTGTTGAAAATATTGAAAAATAGGAAAATCAGTAGAATCAATGTTGTAAAGACTTTTGTAATGATGCCCAATCTGAATCCCTCCATGGTATAATCAAGCCATTTACCATACTCTTCCTGATTATAAATATCGGATACATTTTTTGGAATCGGTGCTTTTCGATTTCTATAATTTAAAACTGAAAGTGTTACATCTAATGCAAAAATAACTAAAATAACAAAAATTGTAAAATTGAACATATCATACCTCCAATGCATATATTTATTATTTCATATGTAATATGGATTAGCAAATTATTTATTATTGAATATAAAAAAAGGAACACAAATGTGCTCCATATGTTACTCCCTATTGGTAATATATCATATTTGAAATGTAAGGTCTAACAAAATGTCATATTTCCTGTAGAATTTTTTTAGGAAGTTATTAAGGTTTTGATAGATTAAGGAGATAACATGTTTAAAATGGTCTTTGGAAAAGCAAAGCACTTTAAAAAAGAGTGGATCGTCTATTTCCTACTTTTTATCCTTTTATACTTTTGTGAATTAATGATTCCAAAAGTATTGAGTCAATTCATAGATTCAATCACTCAAAGACACGCCAGGTTTTTACTTGAAAAATACATCGGTATAATGGTTTTGTTAACCTTGATATTAGTGATCTCATCATATTATCAGAGAAAAGCATCTTCAAAGATTGAATTGAAACTTAATCATTTGCTTTTAGGTGAAGTGGGAGCGGTCTTAGAGCAAAAAAACTATTTAGAAGTGAGCAAGATGAATCCTTCTTATCTCAATAATCGATTGTTTAATGATATCATAACTGTTGTAGAGTTTACGATGAATGACTTCATGACAGCAATGATCAAGATTGCCAGTACAGCTGTGATTATCCTTTGGATTGCTTTCATTCAATATAAACTTCTTTTTATTGTCCTGTTCGCAATGCTAATAAATATTATTGGGATTTTTACCTTTAACAAGCTTGTTTATGAAAGAGGATATCAGTATAGAGAAATACATAATCAGTATCATACAGAAAATTTCGAAAGATTAGCAAATATTAAGGAAACCAAAATACATGGATGGCAGGATCAATCACAATTAGGTCTTGATAAAGCCTTTGAAAAATTGTTAAATCAAAACTGTAAATTGATTAAAGTTCTTGCAGGCTTAGATAATGTTTCTGTCTTATCCAAACACCTAGCCCTGATATTAACCATGATTTTAGGAGGGAAACTGCTCATAGACGCTGTCATTACAATCGGTGAGTTTGTTCTTGTTATTACTTATCTGAATATGATTTTAAGCTATGGAGCCTATTTTATGAAACTTAATCAAAGCTATCAACACAGTAAAATTTGTTATGACAGACTCATGGAATTCTATCAATTAGAGGATGAACCAAAGGGAAATTTAGAGATTTCAAAAATTGAAGAGATTGTACTGGAGGGTTTAACTTTTGGATATCCAGATCAAGAACCCTTATTTAAAAATTATAATGTGACTTTTCAGAAAGGTAAAATCTATGGTATTAAAGGACGAAATGGTGAAGGCAAATCCACCTTCATTGATGTCCTTATAGGATTACACAAATATGAAGGCCATATCTATTACAATCAAACCTCATTACACTTAATTAATCAACTACATATGAGAAAAGAACATATTTCGATTGTCTTGCAAGAGCCAAAACTACAGAAGGGTTCAGTTATTGATAATCTTAATAGAGGAATAACCTTTAAAGATGATGGGTTTGAAGGGTATTGTAAACAATTTTCAATTTCCCATTTATTGTCTTTTGAAAGTGCAGAAACTTTATCTGGTGGTGAAAAGCAAAAGGTTGCATTAATGAGGTCTTTCTTAAAGAAGAGTGAAGTACTTATATTAGACGAGCCTACATCTGCATTGGATCAAAGGGGAATACATCAGTTGAAAGAATTGCTTCTTGAACTCAAGTTGAGTAAGATTGTCATATTAGTTTCTCATGATGAAAAACTAAATGAGATTATGGATGAAATTCATGAGTTGTGTTGAATCGGTGGGATAAAAAAGTATTGAGGGGTATAGAATGACTAGGAGGGATATTTATGTTATTTATGTTGATTGTGAAAGCATCAAAAAACTCAGAAAATAAGAATTTGCCAAATGAGACACTGAGACAAGCCATGTCAAAGTATAACGAAGATTTAAGAGAAGCCGGTGTTAGAGTAATGGCAAAAGGGCTTCATCCTAGCTCAGAAGGTATACGATTCTATTTTCCAGAAGAAGGTTGTGAACCTGTTATGAAAAAAGGACCATTCGAAAACGTAAATGAGCTTGTTGCAGGTTTTTTTCTGATTGATGTGGGTTCAAAAGAAGAAGCCATTGAATGGGCAAAGAAAGTACCTGATCCTCAAGGTAATGGAGAAGGCCAAGTAGAACTTAGACAAGTTTTTCAGTAATAATGCCCATTGATTGGGGACTGAAATCAAGCGTAATATTTTTCAATCCCAAAGAACTATGTTTTTGGGAGTGCTTCATGAAGTGAACAGATTACCTTTGATTGCATTGTATTAAATTGGGTAAAGATATAATACAGTTGAGACAGGTGAGTATATGAAGAAAAATTTCCATATGATAATTATTCTTTTGGTATTAACCATTATTGTTTTTATAACCTATAACGTTAATATTCTTCAGAATGAAATCAAAGAGAATCAATACAATGCTCTAATTAATGATCTTAGAAGAGACACAACCAATTTTGGCTTGTGGATCAGTCAGAAAAAAAGTATTGTGAACACAGCCAAGGATATCTGTAATAATTTTTCCTTTGATGAATTAAGGCAATGGCATACAGATAATCCCTATTTGAATATCAATAATGATGATCCAAGTATTTCTCAGATTTACATAGGTTTGGCCGATGGTGATTTTATAACTGGTGGGCAATGGATACCACCGGATGATTATGATCCTCGTACGAGAACTTGGTACATAGAAGCCTATGAAGCTGGGGAAACCGTTGTTTCAAAGGTTTATGTTGATCGAGAAACAGGAGAAAAGTTAGTTACCATCAGTTCTCCATTTTATTTGGATGATGAATTTGTTGGTATAATTTCTGCGAATGTTTTTTTGAAAACCATTAGTACATATCTTACGACACAAATTACGGAGCGAAACAGCTACTCCTATTTAGTGGATGAAGATGGTACTATTGTTATTCATACAAACAGACCTTATCTAGAGGGACAAAATATTTATACAGATATCAACAATGCAGAATTGAATAATTACTTTGATCAAGTCAAAGAGACTAAGGATATCATCCGAATGGAGTATTTCTATGAGGAAGAAAACATCATAGGAATTGTTCAGAAGGTTGATGGGCGTAACTGGTATCTTGCAGTTGCAAGAATTGACGATGCTTCCCTGTTTGATATTCAAGTCGGTGGCAAATGGACTTTGTTGATCAATGGTTTGAGTTTATTTATTATTTTAATTCTCATTTATATGATTCTAAAAGCCAGATCAGAGCTGAACAACATGAATGAGCTGTTAACAACAGAGAATGAAAAAGACTTTTTAACAGGGATTTTCAATCGAAGGTATCTGAATTTATATCTTGAAAGTATATGGAATAAGGAAGAACATGTCATTGTGAGTATTTTATTAATGGATGTAGATTACTTTAAAAATTATAACGATACCTATGGTCATATTCTTGGTGATGAAGTTTTAACGCGACTAACAGATGCTATCAATGAGACGATACGTAAAGATGATGTATTTGCAAGATTTGGTGGAGAGGAATTTGCTTTAGTTTTAGAAAATGTAGATCAAGAAGAAGCCTTGAAGATTGCCTATAAGATCAGGGATGCAGTCTATGAATTAAATATGGAACATAATACTTCACCATTTGGACGTGTTACTATTAGTATTGGCTCTGTTACACTTATGCTAGATCATCATATTAATGTAAGAGATGCTGTTGATTGTGCTGATAAAGCCTTGTATGAAGCAAAAGCTTCAGGAAGAAATAAAGTTTCAATATATACAGATTAAAAAAGCAATTACATTGCTTTTTTGTTTTTAAAATCATAATTTGTCAGATATTTCATTTTCATATACCTCTAATGATGCTATAATAAAACGTCAATCTATAGAGGTGTATCATGAGTTATGAAATAAAAAGAGACAAGTTTTTTATAAGGTTATTTTATTTTTTCTTAAGTCTTGCAGGTGTAGCCATAGGTGTTACATTTATTTTTGCAGCCAATATTGGTGCAGATCCGATTAATGTTTTCATTCAGGGCATCTCTAAGACCTTACAGATTAATTTGGGCGTTTCAATTACAGTTTTATGGCTGGCTTTTATACTTTTATTCTGGATATTAGGTGTTAAACCTTATATTGCAACAATTTTGGATTTGCTTTTTTTTGGATATTTTGTTGACTTAAGCATGAAACTAATTGTTTTGCCTGCACCTAATCATATGTTGGTTACAACACTTTATTTGGTGGTAGGCATGTTATTATTAAGTATTTTTTTTGCTGTTTATTTAAATACACAATTAGGAGCAGGTCCTACCATGCTTTTCGTGTATGCAATTTCATCTAAAACCAACCGTTCCATAGGATTCTCAAAAACAGTTATTGATGTTACTGTTTTACTTATTGGATTTGTTTTAGGGGGAACCATTGGATTTGGTACAATTATTATGGCATTAACTATTGGGTATGCTGTAGAGTTTTTTACAAAAAAGATTAGCCTTACAGGGTTATCATAAGGAGGTTATTATGAAAATTTCAAAAAAAGATGCGTTGATGTGGTTTGAATTTTTTGCAGCTTTACCTGAAGATGAAGAATTAAGTGCATTGCAACAAGAAATTGTTTATGCGACTTTTGCCCAAATAGAAAATACCATTGACTTTAGAAATGAAAAGCTAATGAAAGCAGTTGAAAACCTGAAAACCTTAAAGGGCAGAACCTACTATGTGGGAGAAGATGTTAATTTTCCTAAGGGATGTATTTCATGCCTAACGGGTACAGGGTTAAGCGCCGTGAGAAAAACCAACACATGTAATTTGAATTGTAAGTTTTGCTACAATTATGGACAACTGGAAGACAGTGCCCCAATTGGTGAAGGTATGTGGGAAATTGGTGGAACCAAGTTTTATGAAAAAGACATTGATCTACTGCTAACAATTCAAGAAAAACCCACTGGATTGGCATATGTGTATTTGGAGCCTTTCATGGATATTGAAAAATATTATTCGGTCATTCAAAAATTTAATGAGGCGGGCATTCATCAACACATGTATACCAATGGCACTCTAGCGACGGAAGAAACTTTGAAGGCTTTAGGTGAAGCCGGTTTGGATGAAATTAGATTTAATCTAGGGGCATCAAATTGTTCAGATCGTGTGATTGAACAAATCAAAATAGCAAAGAAATATATTCCTCAAGTGGGCATTGAAACCCCGATGACACCAGAATTTTTTGAAAGCTTCTTTAAAAAGAAGGAAGCGATTTTTGATACTCAGTTGGACTTTATCAATTGTGCTGAATTGCATTTAAATGAAAATAATATAGACAATTATTATGGTGAGAATATGTATATTTCAAGACATGGCTACATTTCACCAATCTGGAGCAGACCCTTAACATTTGAATTTATGAGAATTGCAATGGAGGAGAAGTGGCCAATTGCAGTCCATGATTGTTCTAATTTCACTAAGTTTGCTAGAGGTTTAAATCTAAACAGCAAAACGGGATCATGGTTTGGTGCAAGCAACTATACTTCAGAATTTCAGCATATACCATATTATGTTTTCTTGCCGATCTTACAGGATGATAACTTTGAATTCCTTGAAGAAGAACCACTTCCTGAAAAATTTCGTGTTGGTGTGATTTAACTGAAAAAATCAACTAATTCTCCCGCCTCTAAATGGAGTGAAGGCGGTGAGTCTCGCAGAGAGTTGATTATTAGCCATG
>JAFGVN010000149.1 GCA_016937975.1 Clostridia bacterium | reverse complement strand
TTCGAGATAATCCTATTAGATTGTTAACAATCTGAGTTGCCATTGTACTTAGATGTAGAATGGAAGCAACGTAGTTGCATTTCTTGTCCTCTTGAGCAGAAATAGTGAATAAGGAGGTCTTCTTCTAGGGACAAAAAAAAGAACACCTGTGAATTGAGACGAAGAAGATTCAAATTTTGGATAATTAAGCCAAATAATGTCTAAATAATACCATATCTGTCTAAATAAGAAATTCTGTTTAAAGTAAATCCTTTAAAGTGTATAATAAGAATGAACATTGTAACGTGTGAATATACATTGCAATGAAAATGTGGTTAACCCCGCTTCTCCATAAAGCGAGGCTGAAAACAGAGTGCAGACCTCTAAAAGAAAGTCTAGAACGAACAATTATTCTAGGAGGTTTAAATGGTTAAAATTTTTAGGAAGTTTTTTGTCTTTTGCTTGATTGCATCATTAATGATGCTGAACACAGTACCATTATATGCTATAGAAGACAATAACGAAGTAGTAATTGAAGCGAGTTCAGTAAACGGCGCTTATGTGCAGTCCTATGTGCATCCAGAAACAGGTGCTATTATCTACCCGAATGAAAACTATCTATGGAAAGCAGTGAATACTTCTGGTGAAATCATTACCGTAGATTGGTCTATAAGAGGCACTGGGAATCAAGGCAGTTTTACAGCATACCCAGGACCGGATGGTAGCCGGTTAGATACATACTTTATGACACAAACACAAAGTAGAACGAATCATGCAGATTTAGTTTTTTCATATAATGGACAAGTTATAAAGGAAAAAACATTGAATAACTCTGGTTGGTCTATGATTGGTATTTCAGCTGAACATGGCAAAGTATATGATCAATTTATGTCAGAACTTGATATAACTGGTAAAGGCTATTATAGGGATGGCGCTGCAGATAAAAAAGAAGTAACCTTAACAGCTGTGCCAGATCCAGGTTATAAGTTTAAAAGATGGAAAGATGCTTCTGGTAATGAATTGTCAAGAGCAAATCCATATACATTCCAAAACAACGAAGGTGATAGAGTTATCACAGCAGAGTTTGAATTGGGGATGAATGCAACGTATGTACAAGGTTATTTGCATCCAGAAACTAATGAAATTATATATCCAAACCAAGTTTATGTTTGGAAAGCCATTAATGAATCTATGGTGAATGTGGATGTAGAATGGTCCATTCAAGGTGGTAGTGACAATGGTCAATTTACAATCGCGCCACCTGCTGAAGGTGAGAGTCGATCGACAACTTATTTCTACTCGACACCAAATACAAGAACAGATAAACCGATAATTGAGTTTTATGTCAATGACACTTTAATGAGAACGAAAGGTCCAGGTGGTATTAATAATACTGGCTGGTCAATGGTTGGCGTTATTGCAGAAAAAGGTACAGTAACAGATCAATTCGGTACAGTGATGACAGAAACCGGAAATGGTTATTACAATAGTGGTGGAGCTTCTCTACAAACCGTTACTTTAACGGCACATCCAATACCAGGACACAAACTGGTTAAATGGGTCGATGAAGAAGGTGCAACCCTTTCGACCGATGCAATATATACATTTGAGAATATTGGTGGTGATAAGGTCATTACAGCAGTGTTTGCATTTGATGCATCTAAAGTCAATGCAACTTATGTCCAAGGATACACACATCCTGAAACAGGTAACCTCATTTATCCAAATGACTTATACGTTTGGAAAGCAGTAAACAGCTCGAGTGTACCAGTGAATGTTAACTGGATCATTAAAGATACATTGCAAGGTGGTAATTTTACAGCACAACCAGGACCAGACGGTATAAGACTAGATACTTATTTCTACTCAATACCTGAATCAAGAACTGATCATCCGGTTGTGGACTTCTATTACTTCAATGAACTGGTCAAAACCAAAGGACCAGGTGGAATTAACAATACCGGTTGGTCAATGATCGGTGTAGAAGCTGTTGATGGTAGTGTTACAGATCAATTTGGATCTGTTATGGATGCAACTGGTCATGGCTACTACAATGCAGGTGGTTCTGAACTTCAAACCGTTGTATTAACAGGACACCCAATTCCAGGTTATAAGTTATCTAAATGGGTGGATGAAGAAGGTATTACCTTATCAACGGAAACGGTTTATACATTCGTGAATACAGGTGGTGATAAGGTTATCACAGCTATTTTTGAATTTGATAAATCAAAAGTAAATGCAGCCTATAATCAAGGTTATGAACATCCAATAACAGGTGTAGTCATTTATCCAGATGACATTTTAGTATGGAAAATTGTCAATGCATCGGGTGTAGAAATCGATGTGGACTGGGAAACCTCTACAGGTTCAGCAGGTAGCTTAATTGCATTACCAGGACCTGATGGAACTAGACTGGATTACTTTGTAGCAACAGACACTGTAGGTGGAACAGAGCACTTTAGAGCTAACTTCTATTACGGTGATATGCATGTCAAATACAAGCAAACCAATAATACCGGTTGGTCAATGGTTGGCGTTATAGCTGAAAATGGTAGTGTAACCGATCAATTTGGAAGTTTAATGGATGAAGAAGGTCATGGTTATTACAACGGTGGCGGCAGCCAGTTACAAACTGTAACCTTAACAGCATCTCCTGATATGGGCTATCGCTTTGTAAAATGGTTGGACGAAGAAAACAATGTCGTTTCTATGGATGCAATCTATAGTTTTGTAAATTCAGGTGGGAACAAAGTTTTTACAGCAGTTTTTGAATTTGATTCATCAAAAGTCAATGCTGCTTATAATCAAGGTTATACACATCCTGTGACTCAAGAAGTCATCTATCCAAGTGATGTTTATGTATGGAAAGCTGTAAATGCTTCAGGTTTGCCTGTAGATGTTGAATGGACATCTAAAGGAGAACAATCGGGTAACTTTGTTGCACTACCTGGTGAAGACGGTGCAAGGTTGGATACTTATTTCACAACAACACCAGTTACAAGAACAGATAATATAACTGTAAAATTCTATTATGATGAACAATTAGTAAGACAGAAGGGTCCAGGTGGAATCAACAATTCCGGTTGGTCTATGATTAGTGTCATTGCTGATCATGGTAGAGCCGTAGATCAATTTGGTACTGTAATTGATGAAATCGGTAAAGGTTTCTATAATATTGGTGATACACTAAGTGATGTTGCTTTAACGGCACAAGCAGATTCGGGCTATCGATTTGTAAGATGGGAAACCATTGAAGGAGACGTAATTTCAACAGACTTAACCTATAGCTTTAACAACCGAGGTGGTGACAAGGTCTTTGTAGCAGTCTTTGAATTGATTCCTGTAACGCCTACACCAACACCAGCACCTGCAGCAACGCCTCTTGTATCAATTTCATTAGATACAAATGAAGTTAGCTTAGAGTATGGTACAGAAGCGGATGAAGCTTTCTTATCTTATGATTTCACTGAGACTATTTTAAACTCAACGAGTACAGCGGTCACATGGACTTCTGATAATGAAGACGTAGCAACAGTTGATGATCAAGGTGTTGTAACAGCCGTCTCACAAGGTGAAACAGTTATTACTGTGACACATAATTCAAGTGGTGCTACAGCTAGAGCAACTGTGATTGTATTCTTAGTTGGTGATGAAGAAACACCATTAGGTGCTGTTGATTTTAACGAGCCATATATTTCAGGTTATCCAGATGGCACATTTAAGCCATTGATGCCAGTTACTAGAGCAGAAGTAGCATCTATGTTCGCAAGAATTTTGAAGATGAATTTAGACTTCCCAGGTTCACCAAAATTTGTAGACCTAGTACAAAATAAGTGGTATTTTGCAAGTGTACAAGCATCTGCCAGAGCAGCCTTGTTTGATACAAGCAAACCATTTAGACCAAATGATCCAATTACAAGAGCGGAGCTAGCGGATGTATTTGCCAACTATCTCAAGTTTAAAGGTATTCCAATGGATACAAGCGTAGTTGATCTCAATGACGTTCCACAATCACATTGGGCAAGTGAGCAAATTTATGCTTTATATAATCTTGGGGTATTAACAAGCTTTGAAGATGGTACATTTAAGCCTGATGAAAATACCTTACGTGAGCAAGTGGTAGTTCTCATTAACACGTTGATTGGCCGACCAGCTAAGATTGATGGTAGTGGTAAATTTACAGATGTTACGCCTTCAAATCCTGCTTTCGGTGATATTGAAGCCGCTTCAAATATGATGATTCAATTAGAGTCAGAGTAAAACATAGAGTCACCCATCTTTAGAAAGATTGGTGGTCAGAATTGGAATTTGACATAAGACAACCGTTAAATCCAAAGTATAACATAATCATAAAACCATTTAAAAAGGCTTTAATGCAATAGGTATTAAAGCCTTTTTTTAAATTAAATGGCATGTACCTTTGTGGAACAAAAGTATTTTGTGAAGCTCAATCTGAGATGAAAGTAAAGATTTTAAAATCGAGCACTTTTTATAGGCAATTAAATAAATATGGCTTTAATGGTTGAAATGGAGCAGAAAGGGTATAAATAACTATTAGACGATGGGGGTAATTAAAATGAAATCCATGAAAAATGATTTGAACCAAATTATTAATTTAGAGAAGAATACCCTCAGTTTAGAGGATATAGAATGGATTAGTAAAAACCTAATGAAGCGAGAAGAGTATATATTGGATTATGGTGAAAGAGTATATAGTAATATCTTTCTTAGACTCACCCATATGGTATTTAAAGAAGATGAAGCTTTTTTTTATTGGCAAAATATCCTTGATCATAGAAAACTGCTCACTGAACAATTAAACAGAGATCCAGGCATTGTTATGGCTTGTTTGGATTATATGTCAAATATCTGTAATTATATTGAAGAAGCGACTATTATCGAGGAAAATAAAATCCAATATATTTTATCATCAAATTTAACTGAAAAAATCAACTAATTCTCCCGCCTCTAAATGGAGTGAAGGCGGTGAGTCTCGCAGAGAGTTGATTATTAGCCATG
>JAFGVN010000148.1 GCA_016937975.1 Clostridia bacterium | reverse complement strand
TGGATAAAACAAGGGATTATGATGATGATTTGTATGAAACTTCAATCCTTTTGTTATACAATATAAGTAATGGTAATTATAGAGATGAAAGGAAGAATATATGAAAAAAGTAGGCATAGACTTCTTTGCTGAGGTCAAGTTTATATCACAACTTAAAGCAAAGGGAGATTATTTAAGTTATGTGATTTCAGAGGCAGATGTTGAAAAAAATATCTATACATCAAGTATTTATCTGTATGACCTTGAAAAGCATATACATCGGCGGTTAACGAGTGGCACCAACGATGGTGGTTACTATTGGCTGAATGAAAATGAAATTATCTTTAAAGGCAAGAGAGACGAGAAAAAAGATAAAATAGAGGAAACCATTTTTTACAAAATAAATATTCATGGTGGTGAAGCAGAAGCATATTTAAAACTGCCTTATTTAGTTCAGAAATTAGAATGGATAAATGACCATGAAATAATATTTATGGGGAATTACAATCCAACCCTGGATCGTGTTAAGCACTTGAAGGGTCATGAACAAGCAGATTACATAAAAGACTTGAAAGAACAAGATGACTATGAAGTTATTGAAGAAATTCCATTTTGGTCCAATGGTGGCACTTTCAACAAAGGTAACCGAACAGCTTTATACAAATATAATATTATAACAAAAGATGCTGTAAAGATTACTTCTGATGCATTTCAAGTACAGGACTTTACTTATGAAAAATGCTATAATTCAGTTTACTTCACTGGTAAAACCATAGAGGGTAAATCTGAGATTTTCAATGACTTATATATTTATGAAAATAATGATATTACAAAGTTATCACCCGTTGAAAAGTATAGTTATAGAAAGTGGATTCAAATTTCAGAAGATGAGTTGTTGGTTTATGGTACTGATCATCAAAACTATGGTTTAAACGAGAATGGGAAATTCAGCATCTTCAACAAAAAAACTGGAACCTATGAAATGCTAACCCCAGATTTTTATCATGCTACAGGAAATTCTATAGGGTCTGACTTGAGAATTGGTAATGTTTCAAGTCCATATAACAAAGATGATTCTAAGGTTTATTTTCCTCTTATGAACAATTACCATAATCAACTGATGTCTATAGACTTCAAAGGCAAAATGGAAGTTTGTTTTGACATTCAGGGAGGACTGGATGAATTTGTGTTTCATAAGGGTCAATTTTATGGCATTTGCATGGTGAAGAACTCACCTCAAGAATTATATACATTAAAGGATATGAAACCATTATCAGATTATAACCAGCGACTTGTAGATGATTTTGATTTGAGAACACCAGAACATCTCTCCTTTACAAATCAAGATGGTATAACCATTGATGGTTTTATCATACGTCCATCTGACTTTAATCCTGAAAAGAAATATCCAGTGATTTTGGATATACATGGTGGTCCTAAAACAGCCTATGGTGATATTTTATATCATGAGATGCAGTATTGGGCTAATGAAGGTTATGTAGTGATTTATTGCAATCCAAGGGGTTCTGATGGTAAGGGAAATAGCTTTGCAGATATTAGAGGCAAATATGGTACCATTGATTATGAGGACATCATGGCCTTTGTCGATGAGGTGTTTTTAAAATATTCCTTCGTTGATCAAGAAAAAATAGGCGTAACAGGTGGCTCATATGGTGGTTTTATGACCAACTGGATTATCGACATACCAATCGGTTCAAGGCAGCAGCTTCTCAAAGAAGTATAGCAAACTGGATTGGTTTCTTTGGGACCAGTGATATTGGATACTATTTTGCTAAAGACCAAGTACAAGGTACTCCTTGGACGAATATGGAAGGAATATGGGAACAGTCACCTTTAAAATATGCTGACCAGGTTAAGACACCAACCTTATTTATCCATTCAGAGGAGGATTACCGTTGTTGGATTCCTGAAGCTTTTGAAATGTTTACGGCACTTAAATATCACGGCATTGAATCAAGATTAGTGACCTTTAAAGGTGAAAATCATGAGTTGAGCCGTTCTGGGAAACCTAAACATAGAATTAGAAGGTTAAAGGAAATTACAGAGTGGTTTAATAAACATTTGATGCAACACTAGGAGGCATACTTTGAATTTATTAGATTTATCCATCATCTTATTTGTGCTTTTGGAAACCTCAAACGTTTTGATACTATATTTTAAACCGGATAGTAGAAAAGGAAACGGCGTTGCAGTTTTTAACTTTTGGCATGATTCGAAGGAAAATGAGAATGCCCATCTTTTTGCACAATATATGACGAATTGGGTTGCGGGTACAAAACTTATTTTTATTGTTTTGCTTTTGGTCATCTTATTCACAGCGGGTCCAACCACCAAGTTAATGGCTGTGATTGTCATGGTTTTATCTATTGGGACATATTATTTTAGATTACACAAATTATTAAAACCTTGGATCAAAAAAATCAAATTACACCCAGTGGCTATTCTAAAACATTAGGAATCATGATAGCAGGATTTATGATGATGTTTACATGCGCTTTAGTTTTTTATCTTGTTACGAACCTCTAATTGTTGCATATACTCAACAAATGATATTTACTGGGCAAAAGTTGTTTAACATTAAAACACAATCATTATCATACGTATGATAATGATTGTTGATTTTTTTGGACTTAAATAGCTTATGTAAAATAAATGAGTCCACCATGTTTTTTTGTTGTTAAATACCATAAACCTAAGTTAAAGACTCTTTCTTGCCCTTCATCAGAAGCGACGGCCATGATTTGATCATTCTCAAAATAAACTTGTGTAATGGTAATCCAATGCCAGGGCTGAAGTCTCTTGGCTTCACCGACATCAAGATTTAGAAAGGCAATGGGTGAATCGCTATCAAAAGCAGTTTGCACAAATGCTATTAAGGCATTTAAAGAGCGATCTTTCAAAGTTTTAGGATGTAAAATCAAACTGTGAACGATTAAATGAAAACCTAGACTTCCAGCATAATCTAATACACCTTTTACAAACATATGTGTTTTATGAATCCCCCAAATACCAGGTGTAACGTAGCGATATACTTGATTCATATGATGCAAGAATTCTCTTTTATTATATTGTTCAAATTGATATAAGTTTTCATATTCTGGTTTACTTCTTGATAAATAAGATAATATTGTTGCAGCACAAGTTGGACCGCATCCTGCTTCCTTTTGCCAATATTTTTTAAACCAGGATTGATTGCCACCATAATATTTTTTTCCTTGATTTTAACTTAAAATATATAGATTTTCCGGTGTCTTTAATTGCCATTTCATAAAGCCTGCCTTTCAAAGAAGTTTAGGTTAATCCTATTATAACATGGTTTTTATCGGGTAAATATAGGGTTATTGCATAAGGAATCCATACATATGCATTGTAAAATCTTCAATATTTACTTACAATGATAAAGTGATTAAGTAACGTTGTTTCTGAATTTGTAATAAGAGGACTTTGTATGATAAATAAAATACTAAAGAATGAAGAAAATCCATTATTAAAGACACATCAATTCTATATAGATAGAAACTTAAAAAACACCGCCCATGGCAAGGTCTTATCCATTTGTATTGTAATCTTTGAAATTATATTTTTGATGATCGCTTTGATGAGCAAAGCAAATGGTGTACAACCAGCCTTTGATTACACTTTTTATATGGGTATGTACACGATTTTAATAGCAATCAGTTTAACCTTTTATGTTCTGCTGAAAAGATATGAAGAAGAGAAAACCGCATTAGCATACCATAAGAAATATTATTATATCACTGTGGGTTTTGGATATATTTTTATATTATGGGGGATTTTAGTAAGTTTTGCAGATCAAGGATTATACAGCAATTTGAATGCATTGTTTATTAATCTTATTGCCGTTGCGTCATTTTTGTATATCGCACCTAAAGATGCCTTGATAATGTTTTTTTCACAGGGAGCAATCTTTTATGTGTTCATCTCAAATTTTCAAAAGGATACAGATATTTTAACAGGGCATTATGTTAACAGTGCTGTTATTTTTTTCTTTATGTGGATAGCATCCTATTTGTCACACAGTGTTTTTGCCAGTGATTTTTTAAATAAGCATAAATTGGAGAAACAATTGCATATCAATCATGAAATCAATGAACAATTACAAGAGGTGGTAGAGCAATTGGAAGCCTTGGTAATTGAAGATTCATTGACTGGGTTACCAAACCGTAGAGGCCTTGAAAGGTTTTTAAAGAATGTCGAAAACTTGTACACCAATGAAGTGACCAATATGTCATTTATCATGATTGATATTGACTATTTCAAACAATACAATGATCATTACAGTCACTTAATGGGGGATGAAGCATTAAAGCAAATTAGTACCCATATTAAATCCTATGTGAGATCCTTGAACGATTATGCGATTCGCTTTGGAGGAGAGGAGTTCTTATTTATAAGTGTTTCTCAATCAGAAGAAAAGATGATAGAACTGGCAGACAAAATGAGAAAAGGTATAGAAGGTTTAAAAATTCCTCATGCCAATTCAAAGTGCAGCAACTATACAACCATTAGCTTAGGTTTAGTGAATACCACCATTGGCAATATGGATTGGATGAAAAAACAAATTTCAAATGCGGATAAAGCTTTATATAAAGCAAAGGATTTGGGAAGAAATAGACTATATGTTATGAGACAAGATGAGATTATTTAAGTAAAAATCCGACCATTAAGTCGGATTTTTATTCGTTTCAGCATAGGACTTAAAGTTATTCAGAATAGCTTGCCAGCCATTTTTTTGCAATTCAAGGGAGTTTTCTTTTTCGGCATCAAACAAAGTTGTTACCTTAGTTTGATTGCCTAGGTTTTCAAAGGTTGTAAGAACAACCCTTCCATCAGGTAAAGTGTAAGATATTTTGTGAAGAAAAATGACTTCATTATAAATGCCTTCGAAGTCAAATCCAAAACTGCCATCTTTTGCTTCCATTCTGGATAACAGTTTGCAACCAACTTTTAAATCGTTTTCTGCATATGGACAATGCCAATCTTCAGATGCAAAGTTCCATTTCGTTATATGTTCTGGATTATTCCAGAATTCCCAAACGGCTGGGGATGGTTGATTTATAGTACTTTCAATTGTTATTTTTTCGAACATAAATACTCCTTCTCTAGTGATTAATTCATACCCTAGTATTAATTTAATGAATCAATATCCCGATAAATAGGATTTTCAAAGCTCTCATTTGACGAATGAAAGGTATTTGAAGTATAATTACTCACAATCTTCTTTTTTGAGAATTAATAATGAGAGATCAAGGAGGAATCTATGTCTATTACAGTCAGTGAAAATAGGGCAAAACATGAAATGAAACTTCATATTTCGGATAAAATTACTGTTACAGCAACAGGAACAGTTATGATGAATATTCCATTGATTGTAAAAAACATTGATTTTTTCCCTTCTAGTTTTAAAGTGAATATAGGTGATTTTGTCATTTGCATTGATCCGGTATGTGTTGAGAATCCAATAAAAGCAGATTTAATTCTAGTTACACATCATCATCAAGATCATTTTTTGATAGACGATATTAAAAAACTCATGAAAGAGGATACCTTGATTATGGGTCCGAAAAAAGTTTATAAAAAACTTAAGCGAAAGTTACAACCTCATCATATCCTATTGGTTAAACCACATGAGAAAAATCAATTAGAAAATGTAGAGATTGAAACTTTACCATCATATAATATTAAGAAGGGGATGATCACTCCACATCCGAGTAAGCATGAAAATGTGGGATACTTGATTCGAAGTAAAGAGTTTAGTTTATATCATACAGGTGATACAGATGTGCTTGAAGAAATGAAGGCTATTAAAGATCTATCAGTGCTCATCGCTCCTATTGATGGCGATAATTTAACCATGGCTACTTTGGATGTTGTTGATCTTGCAAATTTGATTAAGCCTGTTTATGTCATTCCAGCCCATTATGAACTGAAAACAGATGCTTTAATAACTTTAAAGCACCAACTGGATTCAAAACTAATCATCTTAGATGGAAATCATGAATAGCACCAAAAAATATTTTTAAGTATAAAGGTAAAAAATCCAAGTGTTTTCACTTGGATTTATAATTTTTTGTGTAGTTGACGACATATTTCAAGACTATCTTTATCGTTTTGAATTTCTCCAATATCATAAGCGCAAAAGGCTTTATCAAATTGGAAATCCCATTTAAGAAAATCTGTTATGCATTTAAACTGATCCGAAATGAGTTGATATTGAAGTGCATCCACATCATCACCACCAACAGTAATAAGGCCAACTTTTTTTCCTGGTAGATTATATTTGTAAAAGTGGAATGCATACATTTTGTCAATGATAGCTTTTAATTGCGCACTGATGCCCCACCAATAAACAGGTGAACCAAAAACGATGGCGTCTGCTTTTATGATTGCAGAAAGGATTTCATTTGTGGCATCCTCATGAATGCAGATACCATTTAATTTCTCACAGGCATCACAGGCTTCACAAGGTTGTACTTTCTCAATGGACAAATCAAAATAATAGATTTCATGTGAGTTTGCACCCTCCATGAATGCCTTTAATAAGGCGTGAGTATTACCTTTTCTTGGACTACCATTCAGTACGACAATTTTCATTCAAGCCTCCTCATAGATTATTGTTAATTGAAAGATATTCTCTTAAAAATAAATATTCATTTCATTCTATTTTAACATATTTTTTTAGAAGTTTTGTGATTCCTAAATGATTATTTGACAAGACTCTAAACGTATACAGGAAAGTAAAAGACTTATAGTTTAGTTCAATTTGTGAATAGTGACAATTAATATTTCTTTCAATCGCTATGAAAAAATACGCTATGAAAAAACGGCTATGAAAAATAAGCGATTGACATAGGAACGTATGTTCTATATACTTGTAAGTGGTTGACATGGCGATAATGGAATGGAGAAGGAATATTATGAAACGATATGAGGAAGGTTTAAAAATAATAGAAGAAAGTTGTGGAAACGGCAATGATAATGTTATTGCCCTTGCAACAATGGCTCCTCTAACGACGAAAGATGGTTTTCCCATTCCTGCCGTTAGAGAAGTTGATGCCTATTATGAAGAGGGTGTGTTTTACATCACGACTTGGGGCAAATCCAACAAGATCATTCAAATCGAAAAAAACAGGAATGTAGGTTTTGTTGTTTGTCAGGAAGGGATATCAGGTCAAGGTGTATCAGAGAATTTAGGATGGGTTTTAGCTCCTCAAAATGCTGAAATCAGGTTGAAATTGCGAAAAGCTTTTAGTAATTGGTATGATCATGCCAATAATGAACAAGATGAAAACTGTGTTATATTGGCTGTGCGTATCACTCATTGTACCATTTTTAGAAACGAAGGTGCTTTACGCTATAACTTAGATCTTATCAACAAACAATCATTATGATCATCTTTCTAATTTTTAAAGCTATTCTTACAATACCAATAAACATAACAACAGAGGAGTGCTCAAAAATGAGTATTCCTTTTTTGCATAAATTATCCTGGTAAGGCTATATATAAGTCAAATGTACAATTTACTTGAAAAGAACTTAAATTATGATATAATTCAAGTTCGTATAGAGTAAGTAAAACATGAGATAGGCTTGATTTATAATGTATTTTATTTAAAACTTATATATTTATAAAGTACCATTAAATCAGTCATCATTTAAGTGGTATAATAAAAGAGAACATGAGAAATTTATGTAGACTTACCCTTTAAATGAGTCTAATGGAGGAATGAATGACAGAATTATTAGCACCTGCAGGAAATATGGAAGCTTTAAAAGCAGCGATTTCTAATGGTTGTGACGCAATTTACCTAGGTATGCAAAAATTTGGAGCAAGAGCTTATTCATCTAATTTTGATTTAGAAACATTGGAGGAGGCTATAAAATATGCCCATCTTCGCAATGTAAAAATCTATGTGACTATGAATACGATTGTTTTTGAAAATGAAATCGAAGAGATGAAAACTCAAATGAACGCATTAAATGAAATTGGCGTAGATGGCATTATTGTCCAAGATCTTGCAGCTTTTGACTACCTGGTGAATAACTTTCTTGACTTGGAAGCCCATTGTTCAACGCAGATGGGCATCGACGACTTGGATGGCACCTTATTGTTTAAGCATTTAGGCGCTAAAAGAGTTGTGTTGTCACGTGAGCTTGAAATAGAGAAAGTCAAGGAAATAAAAAAACTTGCAAACATTCCTTTAGAAATATTTGTTCATGGTGCTTTATGTGTATCATACTCAGGTAATTGTTTGATGTCTGGTTTAATTGGCTACAGAAGTGGTAATCGAGGAAGATGTGTCGGCTCATGCCGTAAGGCATATGAGTTGATTGATACAACCACTCAAACCGTTGTAGGCAAAAGCTATATCTTGTCTACAAAAGACCTAAATACCATTGACAATATTGAAGATTTACGAGAAATTGATTCACTAAAAATTGAAGGTAGAATGAAAGAACCTGCTTACGTTGCCAATGTTGTTTCAAAATATAGAATGGCCTTAGATCATAAAATCACAAAGAGTGATAAGGAAGATCTAAGTAAAACTTTTAATCGAACCTTTACAAAGGGTTATTTGTTTCATGAAGATAAAAAAGACATTACCAATATCTTAAGACCTAATAATTTTGGTTTTGAAATTGGTAGAATCAGCAAAATCATGAAGGACATGTATGAAATAACCTTATCTCAACCTCTTCATCAAAATGATATCATTAGAATCAGTCATAACAGTGAAGATGTTATTGTTTCTGTTGTAAAGCTATATGATAAAGAAGGTAACTTAATCAACAGGGCAGAAAATGTCTGCTACATTAAAATTAAGGAAAAAGTTGCAAAAGGGGATTTAGTTTATATCACCAAGGATTACAACTACTATAAAACCTTAGAAACCTCATTAGAGAAGGAATTTAAACGTTTTGACTTGAACATCAAAGTATACGCTTATCCAGATGCAAAATTGATTATCGATGCAGAAGGCTTAGGGTTTAACTATTTATATGAAAGTGAAGAAATTCTAGGAACTGCCATTAATAACCCTACGACTAAGGATCAAATCATCAAGCAGTTTACAAGATTGAATGATACCATCTTTGAATTGAATCATGTAGAATACGAGCAATGTAATGCCTTTATTCCTGCAAAGCTGTTAAATCAAGGGAGAAGGGATATCGTTGATGCATTATATGACTTGAAAATCAACAGTCAAAAGAAGAGAACAAAGATACCTAAGGAAAAAGAAAAGATTAGTTTTTCTCAGGTAAAACCTTATTTTACAGCCACAGTGAATACAAAGGAACAATATGATGCATGCATCAGTGCCGGGATAAAGGAAGTTTATTTCCAAAATATCATCAGAAGAAATCAGAATGATTATAAAGCTAAAATAGGACAATTGCTCATAGGAGGCTATGGTGGTATATATCATTATAGAAATACGAATCCTTTTGTAACAGATTATTCTCTCAATGTGGTCAATGCAACGAGTTGTTATGAACTTTTCAAACTGGGCGCTAAGAGAGTGACTTTATCCTATGAGTTAAATAAAAAGCAAATTGAGGATTTAGTACAAGCTTATGTAAGGGAAAATGAGGGATACCCAAGATTGGAAATGATTGTTTATGGTAAAGCGCCGTTGTTGTTTACAAAGTATTGTCCGCTGGAAAAAATGGATCAGTGTGGTGTTTGTAAATCAAGGCAGTACGAGTTAAAAGATGAACATGGCACTTTTCCAATTATTTCACATGAAGATTGTTCTACAACCATTCTCAACGGAAAGAATCTAAATCTTTTAGATGAATTGGACAACCTTAAAAATATTGAAGCGTATCGATTAAATTTTACAGTAGAATCAAAAGAAGAAACGATGGAGATTCTTAAACAGGCTTTAGGGAAACTAGATGGAACTGTAAGCACATCTGTATTTAATCAAGAAACCGATACGAGAGGTCATTTTAACAAGGAAATTATGTAATATCATATGAATAATACAACGAGAACATGGATTTTTCCATGTTCTTTTTTAATTTTTAATTAGCATACTGGATTGAATTGTCAGTGAATAGGCGTAAGGCTATTCAAGTAATTTATCATTTGACACACTATGTGTCATGAAGTATGATAAATATGACACATAGTGTGTCAAAATAGGAGGCGTTATGAAAGCATTTAAATTATCTGAGCAATTACTTTTAGGGTGTGCAACAGCTGCCACACAAATAGAAGGTGGCGATTATCATAGTAATTGGTACGAATGGTCTGTAAAGGGCAGAATTCAAAATGATGAAAGCACCATTGTTGCAGCCGATCATTATAATCGGTATAAGGAAGACATAGATTTAATGGTAAGTATGCATCAGGAGATTTATCGGTTAAGTATAGAATGGAGTAGAATTGAACCTAAAGAAGGCGTTTGGTCAGAGGAAGGCTTAAAGCACTATTTAGATGAAATCAAAACCTTAAATGCACAATCCATAAAACCGCTTTTAACCCTTCATCATTTCTCACATCCTCAGTGGTTTGAAGCCTTAGGACAATGGAAGAATAAAAAATCTGTGTTCTATTTTAAAAGATTTGTGAAAAAAGTCATAGAGGTACTTGGCAGTGAAGTTAGTGAATACTGTACGATTAATGAACCCAATGTTTTTGCCAATGATAGTTTCATTGACGGTAAATATCCACCAGGGGATCAAGGTAATACAATTGGGTATTTTAAAGCTTCTAAACATATGATTCAAGCTCATTTGGCCTGCTATGAAATGATTCATGACATGAGAAAAAATATGGGGTTTAACGATACAAAGGTTGGTATTGCTTTACATCTTGCTTATATGGAACCCTTTAAAAAAACACCATTTAATAAAATGGCTAGAAATATCTTAGATTACTCCTTTCATACTATGTTTCTAAATGGCATGATTGAAGGACGTTTTACATTCCCTTTAGGTTTACAAGGGAAAAGGACTAAGAAGTTCTGTGATTTTATGGGGATCAATTATTATTCCCGTCATTTTGTGCATCAGAATTTAAATCCGACGAAGTTATTTGGTGAAGTCAAAGTAAAAGATAATTTAGCAGATGAACAAGTCAACGATCTGGGATGGGAAATCTACCCCAAAGGGCTCTATCATCTTGTAAAAGAGAATTATGAAAAATATCAACTCCCCATCTACATTACTGAGAATGGGATTCCAGATGCAGAAGATCAAAAAAGGGCAAAATTTATTTATGATCATTTACTGGAAGTTCAGATGCTTATTGATGAAGGCATCGATGTACAGCGTTATTACCACTGGTCTTTACTGGACAACCTGGAGTGGAATGATGGTTATGGTCCAAGATTTGGATTAATTGAAGTAAACTATGACACTTTAGAAAGACACATTAGAGAAAGTGGTCATTTTTATGCAGAGATTTGTCAATCAAAAGCTATTACAGAACCTATGCTGCAGCAATATCTAAAGCAAACAAGATAAAGGAGAAATCATGGAAATCTCAAAGAAAAGCAAATGGAGCTATGCAGTTGGATGTCTTGGAAGAGATATGATGTTTATCTTAGTATCCATGTTTACACTGGCATACATCCAATACACCATGCAACTGACTATAGCTCAGTTTACAGTGATATCTGCCATAATGATTTTAGCCAGAGTTTGGGATGCCGTTAATGATCCAATGATGGGCATTATTATTGAAAATACACATTTTAAAAGTGGAAAGTTCAGACCCTTTATTTTAATGGGTGGTCTTTTTAATGCTGCGATTACCATTTTACTTTTTTCTTTAAGACCTAGTGGTTGGCTGTTTGTTTTCTTCTTTGGTATTGTCTACATTTCATGGGGCATGACCTTTACCATGAATGATATAGCTTACTGGTCCTTGCTGCCAAATCTTTCAAAGAACAATGAGGATCGTAATAACCTAACCAATCTGGTCGTTGTTTTCGCTAGTTTAGGACAGTTTCTTGCAGGAGGTTTGATTCCTGTCATTGTCACGGGTAATGCAATTTTGATGTATCGTCTTATAGGTGTGGGCATATCCTTAATTTTTCTAGGATTTACCTTGTTAACCTATTTTGGTGTTACAGAAAATCCTGTCATACCAAATCGAGAAAAAGTGACCTTGGTAAAAATGTTTAGAATTCTCACAAGAAATCATCAAGTGGTGGTCATGACGATTGCCATTTTACTCCATACGATTGCTTCAGAACTGTTTGTCGCCTTTGCTTTAAATTTCTTCTACTTTGAATTTGGCTATGGTGGTGTTCAACTCACTATCTTTACCGTTTTCTTTGGTCTTGGGACCATAACGGCATTAAGTACATTTCCACTTCTAAGCAAATATATGAATCGCATTTCCATTCTAACCCTTGGAATTGCAGTTGCTGTAATAGGTTATATTTTATTTTTAACCATTGGGTATGTTTTACCTTTCAATGAGGTTTTATTATATATGGCAGCCTTTATGATTTTCTTCGGTCATAGTATGACTTTCTTGATTATAGTAATTTTAACTGCAAATACCATCGAGTATAACCAGGTAATAACGGGTGAGAGGAACGAAGCCATTATTTTCTCTGTTAGACCTTTTATGACAAAATTAGGTGCTGCAGTTCAACAGTTTATTCTAACCTTGGTTTTAATATTATCTGGCATTTATACATATTCACAAAAAATTGCAGTTCTTGAAATTGATAAAGCAAAAGGAATCCTTACTGATATTGCTGAAGAAGCCAACAGTATCTTGTTGTTAGCGACTCCAAAAATGTTATTCATATTAAGACTTGGCATGGGCTTGATTCCTATGTTATGTTTAATAGGCAGTTATGTTTTAATCAAAAGAAAATACATCATTACAGAAGAAAAATATGATGAACTGTTAATGATGATTGAAAAAAAAGTAGGTAATGGATGAAGGAAAACTCAAAACAAGAAATAATTATTGATAGAGCAAAAGAAGTATTTGATGAAATGGGTATAGCTGCATCAACGATGCACATTATCGCTGATCGAGCAGGAATTTCCAGAAGGACGTTATATCGATACTTTCAATCCAAAGAGGATGTGGTTTTCCACGTCTTGATGGATTATATGAAAGTATGGAATGATGTACAACAAGATATCTATGGTAAAATTGAAGGCAATGGTATTGAAAAAATGGAAGCTTTACTTTATGCTTTAATGCATTTCATGATGGACCATCTCTATATGATAAAATTCATGGCACACTATGACTTCTACTTCAGAGATGCTTCGGAGTTTTCAATGGATGTTATGTTAGATGAGCAACTGAATCAGTCCTTTCATGTATCAGATTCCATCTTTTATGAGATTGTTGCCACAGGTCAAAAGGATGGTAGTATCAGTTTAAAAGAGGATGTGAATGTCTTTATACCCACTATGACTAATCTTTTATGGATCTTTGGTAAGGATATCTCTTTGAGAGAGAATCATTTGAACAAGGAATTTGGAATATCACCAATAGAAATGTTTAAATGCCAGCTAAGAGTCTATCTAGAAACCTTAAGAGCGTAGATGGATGACTTGGTGAGAAAATCTCAAAACCATAATATTTAAAATGGAAAAATCAGAAACCTATGGCTTCTGATTAATAATCTTTATTTTCGATAATGTCAATTTCTAATGCATCGAAATTAATGCTCTCTATAAAATGATGATCAAAGAATCGTGTTTTGCCAATCATTTCAATATCTTTATCGTTATCTTTTAACCACATGGGTCTTGTAATATCAAACTCGTAACAAAATGCTTCGATACCCTTGTTGATTTTTTCTTGTAAAGAAAGTTCATATTGATCAGACTCAAATACATAATCAGATATGATGTCATTATTCTTAATAATTTTTCCCCAAAGTCGAAACATAGAAATCTCCTTAAAATAATAATGTTAATTTGAACTTCCTTAGTATAACAGGAAATATACATGAAGTGAAGAAATAGAAGAAAACTAATTGAATCCAGTGAATAAAAGTAGAGGATAATGGTATACTTAATATAGGACTTAATTATTTATTATAAAATTATGGAGGTAGACATGAAAAAGAATGTAGGTCAATTGGATCGTATCATAAGAATCATATTAGGTTTAGTTTTATTATCGTTGTTTTTCTTTTTAGACGGTGGTTTAAGATGGATTTCATTACTGGGCATAGTATTCATTGCTACAGGATTAATGAATTTCTGTCCTCTTTATATACCCCTTAAAATTAATACAAAAAAAGATAAGACAGAATAAATGAAAGGAAGTCAGTGATAGATGACCAATAAAGTTGAAATCTATTTAAGTCAATTGAAACTATGGGAGCCTGAATTAAGACTTTTAAGAGATTTTACCTTAGATTGCGAACTGGAAGAAACCTTTAAACGGAAGCATCCATGTTACATGAATGATGGAAAGAATATTATCATACTCCAGGAGTTTAAAGCTTATTGTGCTATTTTGTTTCTTAAAGGCGTTCTTTTAAAAGATCCAAATCAAATGCTTGTGAAGTTAACAGAGAATGTACAGTCTGATAGACAGCTTCGCTTTACAAGTCTAGAAGAAATTCTTGAAAAGGAATCCATTATAAAATCTTATATTCTGGAAGCAATTGAAATTGAGAAACAAGGTCTTGTGGTTGAAAAGAAGGAAACTTCAGATTATGAAATGCCTGAAGAATTAAAAATAGCCTTTGAGGAGGATGAAAACTTTAAGGTTCAATTTGAAGCGCTAACACCAGGAAGGCAAAGAGGTTATCTATTACATTTTTCTCAAGGAAAACAAGCTAAGACAAGACTAGAAAGAATAGAAAAAAGTAAAAATCGAATTGCTTTGGGAAAAGGTGTAGATGAATGTATTTGTGGTATGTCAAAGCATAAACCGAGATGTGATGGTTCTCATAAGAAAATAACCACCAACTCTCAATGTAAATGAAATGAGTTCTAACATCGAAGATGTTAGAATTTTTTTAAAATAATTGTTATGAAATATTTCAAAATAATTAAGGAATTGTTTCCGAATAAGACAATCATTAAGAATTTGAGACAAGTTAAAATTCTCATTGCTTTTTTCTTCTTTTAAGAGTAAATTTATGAATGCAGTTAATGTAATCTGTATAATATATGAGGAAAAGTAAATGAAAAAGTTTTTAATATTTTTATTGGTGGTCGTTGGCATTTTATTTTCTGTAGGATTTTATTTTAAGAATGAGACATACAATGTGTTAGTTTATGGTTTAGAAGGTAAAAGAAGCGATGTGATGATGTTGGTAAAGGTCAATGGAAAAGATAACGTTGTTGATGTTATTGCCATCCCAAGAGATACTTATTATCCCGTTGAAGGTAAAAATGGTCTAGGTCAAGCGAAGTTAAATGCAGTTTATGGCTATGCAGGAACTGAAGGTCTTATGAATGCAATTTCTGACATTACAGGCCAAGAAATTGATAAGTTTGTGGAAATTAAATATGAAGGTGTTAAAGCCATCGTTGATACAGTAGGGGGTATAACTGTAGATGTACCTTTTACAATGAAATATGATGATCCTTATGCAGAACCGCCTTTGCACATTAACATTGTAGAAGGTGAACAAACTTTATATGGAGATGATGTAATCGGTTATTTAAGATTCAGAAAATCCAATGATGGTAAAATCAAAGAAGGGGATATTCAAAGAATTGAAAGACAACAAGCCTTCTTAAAAGCAGCTGCCAAAGAAATTGTGCCGTGGAAAATTTGGCCAGTGGGTCGAGAAGCAATTCAGTATGTCGATACAGATATTTCTTTAATGGATATCACAAAACTTAGTTTATCTATGATTGGAACAGACTCAAGTCAAATTTACTTTCATCAGCTACCTGAGGATTATGTTGGAAAAGGGGCAGATGGTTTAAGTTATTTCTTTTATGATGAAGAAGATACAAAACAATTGATGGAAGATATTATAAACAACACCAATCGTTCCGTTGATGAAACAGAAGAATAAAAAAACTAACTGAAAGGCAATTGCCTTTCAGTTTTTTTAACCTTTTCTGAAAAAAGAGGTCATTTCCTTTTTATCTTCTAGATTAAAATCAATTAATTTCTTTAACAAATCAAAGTCTGTTTGATCGGTCCATTTAATTTTCCCCAGTGCCATTGTCGTTTCATAGCCTGCGTTGTGAATGTCTTCTTTAAACATTTCTATGACTTGAGGTTCTGGATTGAAAGAGAAATGTTTTTTTGCTGTACTAAAGCCAATAATGAAAGTACCATGGTCTGTAAACATAGGCTGATTCCATTTGATAACACCTTCTAACTGAGGATAATGAGTCTTAATCCAATCAAACAGTTCTTTCATACGATCATGTTGCTCCTGAACTTGTATTTCCTTTAAATAATCTTCAATGGTTTTCATTTTAAACCTCACTAGGCTAAAGGGCTCTTTTTTTATATTGTACCAAAATTGTATGGTTGTGTCTAATCCATGAGATAAACCTTAGAATAAGGATCTTTCAAGAACTCAAGTGCTACTTGAGTTCAAATACTATAGAACTCAAGCACTGCTTTATGGTTTTTCATTTGGCACTATTGTAGTATTGAGATACAATAATAATGAAAGTGAGGTCTAACATGTTTGATACACGTTTAGTCGGTAAGAGAATTAAAGCTTTAAGAAAAGAGCAAAATTTAACTGAAAAAATCAACTAATTCTCCCGCCTCTAAATGGAGTGAAGGCGGTGAGTCTCGCAGAGAGTTGATTATTAGCCATG
>JAFGVN010000147.1 GCA_016937975.1 Clostridia bacterium | reverse complement strand
CCAAAACATACGAACTTATGTTCTTATTATATCTTGAAAAGTTTGCAAACACAAGGAAACAGAGTATAAAAATTAGCCCTTTTCATGACTAATAATCAACTCTCTGTGAGACTCACCGCCTTCACTCCATTTAGAGGCGGGAGAATTAGTTGATTTTTTCAGTTAAATCCTGTCACAAAGGCCATTAATTTTGTAACCCATGCTTTAATCAAACTCATTGGAGGCAATGGATCCAATCCAAATATCTTAATTACTGAAGAAGAATTAAAAACCATTATAAATGTCAGTCATGAAGAAGGTGTTCTTGAAATGGAAGAACGAGAGATGATTCATAACATTTTCGAATTTAATGACAGTCAACTTAAATCCATTATGATTCCCAGAACCGATGTTGGTTTTCTGGAAGTGACAGCAGATTATGATGAGATTATGTCCTTTTTTAAAAATGAAAGATTCTCTAGAGTGCCTATTTACAAGGATTCCTTTGATCACGTTATCGGTGTCATCCACATGAAAGATCTTCTCTTTGCTCAAAAGGAAGATTTTAACATTGAAGAAATTATGACCCCACCTTTTTTTACCTATGAATTTGTAAAAATAACGGATTTATTTGACCAGATGAGAATAAAACATATCCATTTTGCGGTTGTCCTAGATGAGTATGGTGGCACATCAGGTATTGTCACCATGGAGGATCTCATCGAAGTCATCGTCGGTGACATTGAAGATGAATATGATGATCTAAAAAAGCATATGCATAAAATTAGTGATACCGAATATCTCGTCAATGGCCATGTTCGCCTTGAGGAGATTGGGGATTTATTAAATATCAAATTCAGCACACCAGATTTTGATTCCATTGGTGGATTTGTCTTAGGTCAACTTGGCACTTTGCCTTCTGTAGGACTAGAGATTACTTATAAAAAACATGTTTTTCACGTCCTGGAAGTTGAACATAATCGTATTCTTAAACTAAAAATAAAAAGTCTTATTAAATAACAATCAGCCCAGTACCATTGGTACCGGGTTTTTTTTGTTTTAAAAAAATCCTACTCATTTTTGAGCAGGATTTTCTTTGTTAGTTTTATAAGATAGAGAATCATCTCTTCGTTATTTGAATTATGCAATGTTCTCTGAAACCATTTTTGCAAGGTTACTTGAAAGATCTGATACACGTTCAAGGTTGTTGATGATCTCTAGATAATAAATACCTGATTCCGCATCACATTCTTGATTGTGAAGTCTTGTAAAGTGATCACGTCTTGCATCTTTTTCAAGGATATCCATTTCATTTTCAAGTGCAAAGATTTTAGAAATTTTATCTTCATCTGGTGATTCAATAACTTCCAATGCCAATGCTAGGGTTTGAGCTGTGGTTTCATGCATTTTAATTAAGGTATTCGTAGAGGAATCACTGAACACGATTTTAAACTCATCCATGGAATGGATAATTTCTGCGATATTGTCTGCATGATCACCAATACGTTCAATGTCGTTAATGGCATTAAATAAACTGTCTACATATTTTCTATCTTCGTCCATTAAATCACAGTTTGATAATTTCACCAGATATTCCGTAATGTCTTTTTCAAGAACATTGATATCCTTTTCTATTTTAAAGGTTTCTTTTATATTTTCATATTGATTGCTAAAGAGTGCATCCATGGCATTGGATAAACTGTATTGTGCCTTTTGACCCATATTCACGGTTTCTTGTACTGCACTGTTTAGAGCAATATGTGGTGTCTCAAGAATACGATCGTCGATGAATTTTGTAAGTTTTTTATTTTCTTCATCACCTTTGTCAGGTACCAATAACATTGCAATTTTAATTAATACAAATGCAAATGGGAACTGAATGACTACGTTTGAAATGTTAAAGATGGTATGTGCGTTTGCAATTTGTCGACCTACATCTGTTGGGTCCCAACTTGTTACCAAATGGGTAATTGGACCTGACAAGAAGACCACAAAGATGACCGTACCAACAAAGTTAAATGCCATATGAATAATTGCGGCACGCTTCGCATTTTTACTTGCACCAATACTTGAAAGCAGTGCAGTGGTACAAGTACCCATGTTATCACCATAAAGAATTGGTAATGCTGCAGCTAAAGGTAAAATACCCTGTGAAGCCAATGCAATTAACATACCAATTGAAGCACTTGACGATTGTACTACAAAAGTTAAGGTTAAACCGATTAATACACCTAGAATTGGGTTGCTACTTAAATTCGTCATTAAGTGATTGAAGGCTTCTAATTCTCTAAGAGGCTTTAAGGAATCTTTAAGGAATTCCATACCAATAAATAAAATACCCAATCCAATAAGGATTTCAGCGAAGTTCTTTTGCTTGTCTTTTTTCGCAGTCATCCATAAAATCATACCCATACCGACTGCTATTGGTGCAATTTGATCTACAGATAACGAAACAATTTGTCCTGTAATGGTTGTACCAATATTGGCACCCATGATGACACCTACTGCTTGTGTGAGTTTCATCATACCTGCGTTAACAAAACCAACCACCATAACCGTTGTTGCACTTGAACTTTGAATAACGCCAGTCACGACTGTACCAACAATAACACCCATGAAACGGTTTCTAGTCAGTAACTCGATGATTTTCTCCATTTTCTTGCCTGCAGATTTTTGAAGACCCGCACTCATGACTTGCATACCGAAAAGGAATAAACCTAATCCGCCAACAACGCCAATTAATACTTCCATAAATTCACCTCGTTAAATATTTTTGTAAATTTCAAATTTAGATTACTCTACCCATTTATATGACATATGCCTCACAAATGTTATGCGAATGTTAAGTTTTTATTACCACGATTAGTCTATAGCGAATTTGTTCAAAGTTTGTTATAGAAATGTTAATTCTGTGTTAATTTTATCCGTTGATTATTAACTGCATGTTAATTTTCAAGTTTATCCTAGCCATTTATGAACCTCCCCCGCTTAGCCTATCAATTCGACTTGAAGTGGGGGTTTCTTATTTCAACTGAAACATACCTCAAACGAAGTGATGGT
>JAFGVN010000146.1 GCA_016937975.1 Clostridia bacterium | reverse complement strand
TATTAGAAAATTTAATAATTTTCTTTTTTTTATTAGAAAATTTAATAATTTTCTTTTTTTTATTAGAAAATTTAATAATTTTCTTTTACGGACCATTCTTTGTAAACATTGCCAACAAGATCTGGACCTGGTTTAAGAGTTTTCTTACCAGGTTTCCAACCTGATGGAGTAGCTTCTGCGCCTTGTGCTGCTCTTACAACTTGGAATGCTTGTACTTGACGAATGGTTTCTTCTACATTTCGACCAACAGGAGGGGTTAATACTTCAAAGCCTTGAATGATACCATCGGGATCTATTAAAAATCTACCGCGGTTTTCTACACCAGCATTCTCATCGTAAATACCATATAGAGAACCTACTTTACCGCCACCATCCGATAACATTGGGAATGGAATTCCTCCTTCAACCATATGTTTTAGTTCGTGGTCATTCCACATTTTATGTACAAAAACAGAATCTACACTCACTGAAAGAACGGTAACACCTAATTTGACAAATTCTTCATGTTTGGCAGCAACTGCTGACACTTCAGTTGCTCACACAAAAGTAAAATCGCCTGGATAAAAACATAAAACAACCCATTTACCTACGAATTCTGACAGCTTAAATGTCATAAATTCACCTTTAAAATAACCACTCAATTCAAAATCTGGTGCTTTTTGTCCAACTTGTACCATTTTTTTCTCCCCTTTCTCAACAGAATCAACTTCTGTATTTGTAGTATCAACAATCGGTTGATTGCTTTTTGGTCTTTGACATCCTGCTTTAAATTTTTCGGGCATATGCCACCTCCTTATAAATCATTTATACACTTTTCAAATAGCCTTAAACAAAGAATTGAAAGGGTTAAAATTGCTTAGAATAGCTTTTATATGTTATGATGAAATGTGAAGTAATTGATAGGAGAAATATATGAAGAATATTTTAATAGAAATAAAAGCAGTGATCAAACAAACAGATGAAGAACCTCAAATAATTGAAATGACAACAGAGGGAGAATGGTTTGAAAAAAACAATGCTCTTTTTATTGTATATTATGAATCTGAAATTTCGGGTATGGAGGGAAGCAAGACCATGCTAAAGATTGATAATCAGGTGATTACCATGACACGCTTTGGTCAGAGCCACTCTAAAATGGTATTTAAAGCCAATGAAAAGAGTGAATCCGTTTATCATACGCCTTATGGAGTTTTTGATATGGCCATTCATACGTTGCTTTTGGAACATGATTTTAAGGATTATAACGGCTCTCTTAAAATCGAATATGAAATGGCCCTAGAAGCAATTTCAACAAGTCAAAATTTCCTTGAGATTAAGGTAAGACCTTTATGAGAATTATAAAGGACTTTCTAGAACAAGATTTAAGAGTACCGGTTGAAATATCAAAGGTGTCAAACAAGCAATTTGGTGATTTTTCATCAAATGTATTAATGAAGTATCAGCTTCAGGACGTTGATTTAAAATGCCCATCATGGATTGAAAAATATGAGATCATTAATGGTCATTTAAACTTATTTATCAGTACAAAAATAGAACCAGTTGTTGAAGGTCTTTCAGTCAGAATTTATAGAGGTCGTATATATGATATTTACAATCGATTAACGAAAGAGAAATATCTTGATAACACTGAACAAATCATATGGCCAGAGTTAATAAAAATTTATAATTTGATCAATATGACACAAAAAACATATGGTTTTGTTTCAGAAGAAGATGTAGCATCATTAATACATCTATTTGAACAATATGATTCTGGTTTTATTTATCGTAATCAAAGAAGAGAAATATTGTGCAGTATAAGATTGTTGTTGGAAAATATCCTTACATTACTAGAAAGGGTTGTTTATGAAAAGCATATATGATCCACTCATTGTTGATATAGTTTTAGATAATATTTCTAATGGTGTACAAGCAATTAATGAGAAAGGTGAACTCATATTTTGTAATCGTCCCGTTGCGATACAAGATGATATTAATATCAATGACTCCTTAGGAAAGCATTTGTTGGAAATATATCCATCTCTAACAGAGGCTTCATCAACGTTATTAAGGGTTTTGAACACTGGAGAAGCCATTTATGACTTTGAGCAGGAGTACTCTACCTATAAAGGGAAAATGATTCACACCTTAAATACAACACTTCCAATCAAGAAAGATGGTGTGACGATTGGTGCTATTGAAATCTCCAAGGACATAACCGATGTAAAGGCTCTTTCTGAAAAAGTACATCATTTAAGAGAAAAGACGATTAAGAAAGAAGTAGCCATCATTGATGATGATGCCATTTATACATTCCAAGATATTTTGTCAGTAAATCCGAAAATGCAGCTCTTGAAAAGTAGAGCCATGCGTGCCGCCAGAGGAGATATGCATTTGCTTGTCAGTGGTGAAACGGGTACTGGAAAGGAACTTCTCGTTCAGAGTATTCATAATGCTGGTACAAGGACGAAGGCACCTTTTATTGCACAAAACTGTGCAGCTTTGCCATCAACACTTCTTGAAAGTATTCTATTCGGTACACAAAAAGGAAGTTTTACAGGTGCCACAGACAAACCGGGTTTATTTGAAATCGCCAATGGAGGCACATTGTTTTTAGATGAAATCAATTCTATGCCAATGGAACTTCAAGCTAAACTACTAAGAGTCTTACAAGAAGGAAAAATCAGAAGAGTTGGGGATGTAAAAACGAGACAAGTTGATGTTCGCGTGATTGCAGCAACTAATGTAGAACCGAATACTGCTGTTGCTGAAGGCAAACTAAGACGTGATTTGTATTATCGTTTAAATATTATCTCTTTGGAAATACCACCATTGCGTGAAAGAAAAGAAGATATTTTGTTGCTAGCGAATTATTTTATCAATAAGTTTAATGATGCACTCTATTTACAAGTTCAAGGGGTTACTAAAAAAGTTGAACAGATTTTTTTAAATTACAATTGGCCGGGCAACATTAGAGAACTTGAGCATGTGATCAGAGGTGCAATGCACATTCTCGATGGGAAAACCATAAGAGTTGCAGATTTACCAAAGAATATGACTGGTTATCAAGAAGATGAAATTGTGACTTTAAAAAGTGAATATGCAGATTTAAAAACAGCTTTGATTTCAGTGGAAAAACAATTCATTGAACGGGCTATGGAAACGTCAGGTGGAAATATTACCAATGCAGCGAAAGATTTAGGTATTCCAAGAACGACCTTACAGTCTAAAATGAAAAAACTGGGGATTGAGTTATAATGTTTAAATTTGATATGAGAGATATTATTAGTGCTTGTACTTCTTTAAATGTCTTTAGAAAAGGCTTTGACTACTACAAAGAAAACAAAGTTCTAAAATATACCTATAATCCAGACTTGGGAAGAATCTTTGCAAAAGTTGAAGGCAATGATTTGTACCATATCGATATCTACATAAAAGAAGGCATGTTTGGGCGAGCCTATTGTGATTGTCCTGCATTTCATGATCATCCTAAATACTGCAAACACATTGCAGCTACTTTGTTATACGCAAAATTACAAAGTGATAATGCATTAGAGAATAAGACACCATCCTTAAACGAATTGTTAGATTACTACATGGATTTGGAATTTGATGAAGTAAAGGGATCAGAAGAAGTAGAAGTAAGTTATGCTTTAAGTGTCAACACCTATACTCAAATATTCAACTTAACTATAAAAATTGGTGAACAACAGTTGTATGTGCTAAAGGACCCGGTTGTTTTTTTTGGTAAGTATCATCAACAAAAGCCTTTTGTTTTTGGTAAGAAGTTTACCTTTGATCCCATGCTACATCAATTTAGTGATGAAGATTATAAGATTATGATGATGATTGATGATCTGATCGATGTTCAATTACATCACCAGTATTATGAAACCCATCAAATAAACAAAGAAATCGGATTAAGTCATAGACAAGGAATTAAATTATTGGAACACCTAAGTGGGGATATACAATTGACTCTATCTGGTAATCACCAGTATGATGGCTTGGTTGATATAAAAAAGACTGATATTCAACTTGCCTTTGAGATTATTGAAAAAGACAAGAGCTATCTATTGGATTTAACGCCCTTAAAGCATTATTTGCCTCTTACAAAAGACAAAAGATTACTTTTTCATAATCATACCTTATATCTTATTTCCAAGAAGCAAATTAGTGAATTGTCACCGTTATTTGAGCAGTTGGAAAATGGATATAACAGCATTGTCATTCAGCAAAATGAATTGGATACCTTCATGTCGTATTTATATCCAATCATTAATAGAACTTGTAATGTATCCATTTCAAAGGATTTAGAAGAAAAAATAGAATTAAAACCATGTCAATCTGAATTGTATTTGGATTATCATGATGATCGTGTCGTTGCAACTTTAAAGCATTTGTATGGCGAATATGTCTTTGATGCATTCAAAGGTCTTGAGACTGTACAACCTCAACAGATTATTTTAAGAGATTTAAAGCAAGAAAATAAAATGATGCATCTTCTAGAAGCCTATGCCTTTAAAGTTTCGACTTCTGGCTATTATTTGGAAGATGAAGGTCATGTGTATAGATTCCTTGATGAAGGTATTGAAAGATTGCAAAAAGAATGCACAATTTATTATTCAGATGCCTTTTCAAGACTGGAAGTTAAGGATTATGATCAAGTCACTATTCGCTCTACATTAAGTGAGGACATGGCATTCTTTAATTTTAAGTTTGATATTCAACACATTGATTCAGAAGAAATTCCTTATATTTTAAAGCATTTGCGAGAGAAGAAAAGTTATCATCGTTTGAAAGATGGTTCGTTTATTTCTTTAGATCATTTAGCTTTTCATCAATTTAACCATATATTAGAGGATTTGGATCTAAATCCTGATGCCTTTAGAAATGGTGAGATTCAGTTACCTTCCTATTTATCTATGTATGTCAATGAACAATTGGAAAGTCTGGACACGAGATTTAAGCGAGATGAAGGTTTTAAAAGATTAATAGATACGTTACATGATCCAGAATCTGTAATTTTTGAAGTACCTCAAATTCAAGAAACAGAATTAAGAAGTTATCAAGTTACAGGTTATAATTGGTTGAAAACCTTAAATCATTATCATTTTGGTGGAATTTTAGCAGATGATATGGGTCTTGGTAAAACACTTCAAACATTGTGTTATATTGCTTCGGAGAAGCAGTTGAAAGCCTCTTACAAAGCATTGATTGTCGCACCAACATCCCTTACTTATAACTGGTTAAGTGAAATAAAAAAATTTGTTCCTCACTTAAAGGCTAGTGTCATAGATGGCGTAAAAAGTTCTAGGGAAGAAAAGCTGAAAGACTCAGAGGACTTTGATATTATAATAACCTCTTATGCTTTAGTAAGAAATGATCTTGAAATCTATCAAAGCTTGGACCTTGATGTTTGTATTATTGACGAAGCTCAGCATATCAAAAATCCAAGTTCAAAAACTGCTAAAGCCATCAAGCAATTACATATTGCCCAGCGGTTTGCTTTAACAGGAACACCAATTGAGAATTCTGTTTTGGAGTTGTGGTCGATTTTTGATTTCATTATGCCCTATTATTTAGGTAATCTGTCTCAGTTTATCAGAAGGTATGAAAAACCCATAAAAGAGCAGGATGACGTAACTGCCATTCGTTTAAAGAAAATGATAAAACCATTTATACTTAGAAGACTAAAACAGGATGTTTTAAAGGAATTACCGGATAAAATTGAGAATAAATTAACCGTTGAACTTTCTGATGATCAGAAAAAAGTTTATTTGGCTTATCTTGAAAAGGTTAAAGGTGAACTTCAGGAAGCATATGCTAATGAAGGTTATCAAAAAAGTCAGATGAAAACTTTGGCTGCACTCACCAGATTAAGACAAATCTGTTTGGATCCAGGATTGTTTTTAGAAGATTATTCAGGTGGATCTGCAAAGCTTTCACTGTTGGAAGAATTATTAGAAGAACTGATGGAAGGTGGACATAAAGTATTATTGTTTTCACAATTTACGAGTATGCTTGAAAAAATTGAACATTTACTTGGGAAGATGAAAATAGATTACTTAAAATTAGATGGCAGTACTCCTTCGAAAGTGAGAGGTCAATTGGTAAATGATTTTAACACCTCAGCAGTTCCAGTGTTCTTGATCTCACTAAAAGCTGGTGGAACTGGTTTAAACTTAACCAGTGCAGATACGGTTATACATTTTGATCCCTGGTGGAATCCAGCAGTTGAAGACCAAGCAACAGATCGAGCCCATAGGATTGGACAAGAAAATAAAGTGCATGTGATTAAAATTGTGACACAAGGTACTATTGAAGAAAAAATATATCAATTACAAGAAAAGAAAAAGGCATTAATAGAAAAAGTAATTCAACCAGGCGAAACGATGATTACAAGTTTGTCTGAAACTGAAATTAGAGCTTTATTTGAGTAGGAGTTTTATGAGTATATTCGATTTGATTCTTATTGCATTAACAATGATTACTTTCTATGAAGTATTCTTAACTAAGAAAAGATTTCATCAAATTTTATTTTTCTTAATGATAGATGTGGTAGCAATTTTTTTGCATTTTGCATTTGATACCACAAGGTGGCAAGTTTTTTTCCTATATGGCATGCCAATATATGTGATTGCCCATGGTTTAATGGAACTAATCTCTATAAAGAGAATAAAAAAGATTCTTTATGTTTTTTTGATGATGTCCATAAGTCTGGGTATTCTATTTTCAATTGCTGCCACAGTCTTATTACCAATTCCCAAAATGGATTATCACCTTGGTCCTTATAAAGTAGGAACAACTTTAATGAATCTAGAAGATCTTAATCGATCTGAAATCTATGGTCCTCAAGAAGGCAATAGAGAGATTCGTTTACAAATATGGTATCCTATGAAAAATCCAGGTCGTGAGAAAGCTTTGTGGCTTGTAGATGGAAAAGAAGTACTTTCAGCTATGGCAAAGTCTTATCATATGAAAGGATTTATGTTCAATCATCTTTTGGAAGTTGAATCAAATAGCTACATCAATGGACAGATTCTACAATCAGATCAGGGTTATCCAGTTATTATGATGTCCCATGGATGGTCTTCTTCAAGGATCTTTCATTTAAACTATGGTGAAGTCCTTGCAAGTAATGGTTATATTGTTATTGGTATTGACCATACCTATGGCGCATTAGCAACTCGTTTGAAAGATGGTAGCATTGCTAAACTTGATGAAGATATTTTACCAGAAGAGGATTTTTTAGATGAAGGTGCTATACTCATTGATGTTTATAAAAATGACATAAAATTTGTTAAGAATCAACTAGAAAATCTGAACTTCACAAATAGCGTTATAAAAGGTCAAATGGATTTAAAACATATTGGTTTATTAGGTCACTCAACAGGGGGTGCAGCCTCAGGACTTTACGCCATGGAAGACGAGCTTCAAAGTGTTGTGTTACTAGACCCCTGGTTTAAACCTGTCAATCCAAAGAGTATAACAGAACCTTTATTGATCATATGCTCGCAAGAGTGGGAAGAACTGGATCAATTTGAAGCAATTTCAAAAATGTCACCTTTTATCTATGAGATCGATGAAGCCAGACATCAGGATTTTACTTTAGCCAATAAGCTATCACCATTGTTAAGATGGGTTAATAAAGCTGGACCTGATACAAGTCTTTTACAACAACAATTGATTTTAAATCACTTCAATACCTTCCTAAAAGGAATGGAAGATCAATTGATAACAGATCAAAACTTAAATTTCAAGGAAATTGGCAGTCGATAGACTGCTATATTTTTTACCCTTGACAGGGGATATACCTCGTGTTACTATGCATAGTATACCAATGTATTTAGGAGTGTCATATGAATAAAGAAATGTTAAAAGGAACAACGGAAGTTATGGTGCTTAAGATGTTGGCCCAGGAACCTATGTATGGTTACGGTCTCATTAAGAAATTTGATATCTTGTCAAAAGGTACTTTTAAATTCAAAGAGGGCACCTTATATCCTATTTTGCATAGTTTGGAAAAAAACAAATTAATTGAATCCTTTTGGGAAATCAGTGATGGAAGAAAGAGAAAGTATTATAAAATTACTGAGTTGGGATTGAAGCAATATCAAGTTAAAGAGAAGGAATGGCAAGTATTTAGCCAAGCTATAAATGGTATTTTGGAGATATAAATGAAAGATAGAAATGATAAAATTGAGAGATTTTTAGAACGTGTTGAAAAGCAAGTCTATACTGAGAATGCAGCAAAAGATATTAAAGCAGAGTTAATGGATCATATTGAATGTTTACTTGAGGATTATGAAGAGGCAGGATTTAATGAAGAAATCGCTATATCGAAGGCATTATTGCAAATGGGTGACCCTGATGAAATTGGCTATGCTTTTACAGATTATGAAGGCATGAAACGAAGAAAATTTTGGATTAATTTTTTAAAATTCTCAAGTTTGGTCATGATTTTGATTACCTTTTTGCCTTCTTTTGTGTCCCTAAACCATAATGGAATGTCTTTAGATTTCAGAGAATCTGCATCATTGTTACCGAATTTGTTTAATGTGTGCTTTCTCTTTTACTCAAGCTCTCTTTTAATGGGGCATTCTATGAAATTTTTAGATTTGGATACAACACCTTTCGCAATACTTTGGCCTGTAAAAGAAAGAGTGAAATGGGAATACTTTGCAATATTCTTTTTTTTCGTACCAGTGATTTTAATCATGTTTTTTGTTTACTTTTATGAAGAGGGTATTAATCAACACTCACTATTGGCAATGTGGCCTTTACTTACGTTAAGCTATGGTGTTTGGGCCATGTTTTACAAGGAAAAATTTAGAATTCCCAAAGTTGTTTTGGTTAATGAAGGCTTTATTATCAAGGGGAGATTCATTTCTTGGGCTGGAATATATTCGTATAATTGGACAAAGGATTTTCTTGCGAAAGACCAGAAAAATTATAAGTTGATTTTGAATTTATTTCAATCCTCCAATGGGACATATGGTTTGAGAAAGACTATAAGTGTGAACCAAAGGCAATATGGCTATATCAACGAATTTTTAACTGTAAAAATCAACTAATTCTCCCGCCTCTAAATGGAGTGAAGGCGGTGAGTCTCGCAGAGAGTTGATTATTAGCCATGAAAAGGACTAAT
>JAFGVN010000023.1 GCA_016937975.1 Clostridia bacterium | reverse complement strand
AGTAAGGTACTCGTGCTTTTATTTTGTCTATTATTATTGAATTTTCAATGTTCACAAGCACTTATTCAAGTGCGAAGTTTGAGTTATTAAAATATTAAATGACATTAAATTTCCTAAAACAGATGTTATCCATAGCTTTAAGACTTATAATAATAAAGGGAGGAGCACAATGAAAATTAAAAGTAAACTATTCTACAGCGGTATTATTCTTCTTGTTATTGTATTTGGTGTAAGTTTTCTAAGTCGTTTGTTCCAGACTGAGAAAATGGATTTAAGTGACATTCTTGGTATTTATATTGGTCTTATTGGTTTATTAAGTTTAGGGTTATTAAAAATGATACTTTATCGTAGAAATATGGAAACTCTCCATTTTTCCTATGGACAAAAATTTAAATCTGTTGAAATTGTCAGTGCTATGATTATTTTTAACACTCTATGTTTACTAGGGCTATTTAAGATAATCGAAGTTCATGAATTTTATGGCATTGTTGTTTTGATGATGACGAATGTTGTAATTCTTTATAGATTAGCATTACCTTGTGGTATTTCACAAAACAATTTGTACTTGTCTAAGAAATATAATTTTAATAACATTGAATCCTATCATTTTGAAAAAGACGAATTGGAAATTATCTTTACAAAACAGAAATTCAATATATCATTTTATGATGAAGTTAAATTGGATATTCCTTCAGAACAACATGATCTTATTGAAAAAAAATATTTAAATAAGCAATAAAAAAGCGCATTTTAGCGCTTTTTACTTAGTTTTTCATTAAGTTTTGAATAAATTCTTTTTTGAAACCAAGGCTCAGTTGATGCTTTCACAGCTTCTTCTAAGGTAAACCATGCAACGCCACTGTTTTCATGTTCATTAATAAATAAATCTTGATTCTCATCTGCTTGTAGTAAATAAGTGATATTGAGATGTAAATGAGATGGTACATAATGGTTATGTTTCTCATGTCCATCAACGGTTAGAACTTCAACTGAAAAAATATCTTCGGAAACTGGATGAATATGTTTTAAACCACTTTCTTCCTGAGCTTCCTTTATTGCCACTTGAAGCAAATCCTCTTCACCATCGGCGTGACCACCTAACCAGGACCAAGAATTATAGATATTATGATGAATCATCAGTACTTTATTATAAGCTTGATTAACTAACCAACTTGAGGCAGTCATATGTGCAGTTAAATGATGTCGATGAAAAATATCAGGAATTTCTTTTATGGCTTTTTTAATGATCTTCAAATCTTGTTCTTCTTGCTCATTAAAGGGCCTATAATTTTCTAAAGCTTTTATTAACATGATATGATCCTTTCCAATAAAGATTTTAAATCTGAAACCGTTTCTACAATATAGTCTGCCTTACAGTTCATCATTTCCTCTTTGTCACCATAGCCATAAAGAACACCAATACCTTTGATTTTATGGTGATGAGCACCCATAATATCATGTTCTCGATCTCCAACCATTAAAATTTCCTTTGTATTTTTTACATTATAGTTGAACATTAGGTATTCAATGACATCTGCTTTTTTTGTTCTGGTTTCATCAAGTGTTGATCCAACTATACCATCAAAGTATGGTGTTAATTGATAATTTTCAAGAATTTGTTTAGCAAAGATTTCTGGTTTAGAAGTAGCAAGGAAAATATTGATATTACTTTTTTTTAGAAATTGCAAGAGTTCAATGATTCCATCGTAGACATGACATTCAAACATGCCTTGCTTCTTATAATAGACTCTGAAATGTTCAACTGCTTCATGGACATTGTGAATTTCACTAAAGCGAGAGAAGGTCTCATAAAGAGGTGGGCCAACAAAATATTTAAGGGTTTCAGCGGGCTCTTCTATATTATATTTTGAAAGGGCATAAGCAGCTGCATTTGTAATACCTGGTCCTGAATCAATTAGAGTACCATCTAAATCGAAAAGAATATTTTTTATCATGATACACCTCCTTTATTCAGTATATCATGGTCAATGGAAAAAACAACTTAGCAAAGCCGAACGAAAATACGTTTTCCTAAATAAATGTTTGCAAACTGCTTTACAAGGGTTTTTATTTTTAATATAATTAAATCAAATTTTAGAAAGTCTTCTCAAAACTGGCGGATAAAGTGGGTTACCACGAGGGATTGAGAGATAAAGACAACAGTCGACCGCCTGGGCATTTAACGCTCAGGAACGGTCTTTTTTTATGTCCTGAGTTAAACAGGAGGTAAAATGAAATTCAAAGGATTATTATGGCAAGAACACATTGATGTGAGACAATTTATTCAAGACAATTACAAACCTTATGAAGGTGATGAAACTTTTTTAGTACCCCCAACTGAAAGAACTTTAAAGTTGTTTAAGGTTGTGACTGAATTAATGGATGAAGAACATGGAAAAAATGGTGTCTTAGACATTGATGTGGAGCATGTGACTTCTCTCTTAAGTTATGCACCAGGATATATCGATAAAAATGAAGAGCTTATTGTAGGATTACAAACTGATCAACCCTTAAAAAGAGGTGTAAATCCTTTTGGTGGAATTCGAATGGCTAGACAAGCATGTGAAGCATATGGCTATACTTTGTCAGAACAGGTAGAAGAACAATTTGCTTATAAAACAACCCATAATGATGGCGTTTTCAGGGTTTATTCTGAAGATATGAAAAGACTACGTTCGTATGGTGTTTTAACAGGATTACCAGATGCGTATGGTAGAGGCAGAATTATTGGAGATTACAGAAGAATTGCATTATATGGCATTGATGCACTTATTGAAAATAAAATAGTCCATAAGAAAAATAAATCCTATGAAGCCATGACAGAAGAAAATATACGACTCATCGAAGAGTTATACAAGCAGATAGACTTTTTAAAGAAATTAAAGGCGATGGCGAAAACATATGGTCATGACATCTCTAAACCAGCGGAGAATGCTCAAGAAGCCATTCAGTGGACTTACTATGGTTATTTGGCATCTATTAAGGAGCAAAATGGAGCGGCAATGTCATTAGGTAGAGTCAGTACTTTTTTTGACATTTATTTGGAAAGAGATTTTGAATTAGGGATTTTAGATGAAAACAAAGCGCAAGAACTCATTGATGATTTTGTTATAAAGTTAAGATTGGCAAGACAATTGAGAACCCCTGATTACAATGAACTTTTTGCAGGAGATCCATTGTGGATTACAGAAAGCATTGGTGGAATGGGTTTGGATGGAAGAACTTTAGTAACCAAAACATCCTATAGAATTCTTCACACCCTAATCAACCTTGGATCAGCACCTGAACCGAATATGACGGTGTTATGGTCAAAGGCATTACCAGAAAATTTCAAACTTTATTGCAGTAAAATGTCAATTTTAACAGATGCAATTCAATATGAAAATGATGATATAATGCGTCAAACTTTTGGTGACGATTATGGCATTGCATGTTGTGTTTCAGCTATGGCTATTGGAAAAGAAATGCAGTATTTTGGTGCGAGATGTAATTTGGCAAAATCTCTATTGTTATCATTAAACAATGGAAGAGACGAAATGACAGGTGAACAAATCGCACCGTGTCTAAAAAAGCCACTAACACTGGAAAATGGTATTTTCAATTTTGAAGAGGTTAAATCCTCATTTGAAGAAATGTTGGATTGGATTTGTATGACTTATGTAAATACAATGAACGTGATTCACTATATGCATGACAAATATGCCTATGAAAAAACACAAATGGCTTTACATGATACAGACGTAAAAAGAAATATGGCTTTTGGTATAGCTGGTTTAAGTGTTGTCGCAGATGCTTTGTCTGCCATAAAATATGCTGAAGTTAAACCAATCTATGATGCAACAGGTTTAATCACAGATTATAGTATCTCAGGTGATTATCCAAGATATGGCAATGATGATGATCGAGCAGATGATCTTGCAATTTATTTGACAGAAATGTTTCACGAAAAATTAAAACAATATCCTACTTATAGAAATGCTAAACATACCTTATCCATTTTGACGATTACATCCAATGTTGTATATGGCAAGAAAACAGGTAATACACCTGATGGTAGAAGGGCAGGAGAACCCTTTGCACCTGGTGCTAATCCAATGCACCATCGAGAAGAAAAGGGGGCATTGGCCTCACTAAACTCTGTAGCAAAATTACCTTATAAGTGTTGTGAAGATGGTATTTCTTGTACTTTTTCCATTGAACCCAATACTTTGGGAAGCCGTGAGAAGGATCAAATTATAAATTTAAAATCCATTATGGATGGATATTTTAATAAGCAGGCGCATCATTTAAATGTTAATGTCTTTGATAAAAGCAAATTGGTAGATGCTATGACACACCCAGAGAAATATCCAAATTTAACTATACGTGTTTCAGGCTATGCAGTTAATTTTCATAAATTAAGTAAAGAGCAACAATTAGAAGTTATTTCAAGGACTTATCATCATGTCATGTAAAAAGGATTTTGAAATTTATCATATTGAAACTATGGGGACTTTAGATGGTCCAGGGGTTAGAACCGTTATTTTTTTCCAGGGTTGTATCATGAAATGTGGTTATTGTCATAACCCTGATTCTTGGGAGCTTAATTCAAGTCGAAGTCAAAGCATGTCATGTTGGGATTTGTATAAATTTATTATTAGATATAAAGATTATTATGGAAAAGATGGCGGTGTAACTTTTTCAGGCGGTGAGCCTTTGGTTCAAAGTGAACCTCTATTAGAACTTATAACCCTTTTAAAAGAGGATGGGATACATATAGCTCTTGACACCTCAGGCTGTATATTCAATGAAAATACCATTAAGATTTTAGAAAAAGTTGATTTGGTTTTATTGGATATAAAGGCAATTAATGAAAAAGAGTATATGACCTTAACAAATAACAGTATGAGAAATCCACTTTTAACACTTAAGTATTTGAAGAAAAATCAAATTAAATATTGGATACGGCATGTTGTCATTGAAGGATTTAACAATTCTCAAGCCTATCAAGATGCAGTTGATAAAATGACAGCAAGTCCCTATAGAGAGCGTTTGGAATTTTTGAAGTATCATACATTAGGAGAGCATAAATGGTCTTTAGATCAAAAGAAATATAAGGATTCTTATAAAAAGTTAATGCATAAAGATGTAGATATAAGCAAATAATATAAACAAAGTGAGCCTATATAAATGGACAATTATATGATAAAATAATTCAAATTATTAGGAGGCATACATGATTAGAAAATTAACTAATGAAGATTATCACATGGTAATGGATTATCTCCTGGAAGAGCCATCAATTAACTTGTTTATCATTGGAGATATAGAGAACTTTGGATTTCATCACCCTAAACAAGATGTTTGGGGATCTTTTAATCCTGAACTAGAAGGCGTCTTGTTGCGTTACAAGGATAATTTTATTCCATATTATAAAAAGGATGATTTTAATATAGAACACTTCAAATCCATTATAAAAATGCATCCCAGTCGAACCATGATATCTGGGAAATCATCAGTTCTTGAGGGTTTCAGAGATACATTCGAAAAGTCTGAATATAGAGAAATGTTCTTTTGTGAGTTAAATGAAAAAGATGATCACCTGCAAGTTCATCACGATGTAAAAATTGCTAATGTAGGTGATGCTGAAAGAATATTTGAGCTTCTGAGTCATATTGAAGAGTTTTCTAATTTTGGAACAAGTCCGAAAGATATTCAAGAACGAATTGCTGAAAAAACTGGAAGAATTTATTACATTGAAGATGAAAAACATAAGATGGTTAGTGTCAGTCAGACTTCAGCGGAAAATAAACATGCAGCGATGGTTGTTGGTGTGGCAACTTTACCTGAAAGTAGGGGTAGGGGGTATATGTCATCTTGTTTATCACAATTATGTTTAGACCTATTAAACGAAAATAAAAGGTTGTGTTTATTTTATGATAATCCTGAAGCAGGATCTGTTTATCATCGTATGGGTTTTAAGTCAATTAAAATGGGGTATGCTAACGGAATCAATTCATGATTAAACCGCAACTCTGACAGAAATAATGGTGTTAAGATTTTATGTCTGAAGGCCTTGAATTTACAGGATTTTACTTTCGTAAATTGTGAGAATATTAACATTTGTTGTTTTAAAAAAAATAATTTACTTGGAATCTAGATATAGCCATGGGTTCAAAGTATGGGCAAAAAGTCAAGACTGTTCTTTAACTATATTTAGTGTTATTTTTTTATATAGAGAATAGGGAACACCATATCTAGTAGGGGGCGGAATTATGAAAATAGAATTTATCCATTATCCATTCGTTTTTACTGATGCAGGTACAAGACATAATATTAGCGAAATCAAAGGTACACCAAGAGTAGGTGCTATGTTAGATGAAGATCTGAATGTTATGTTTAATGCAGAAGATAGTGATTGTGTAAGTGGTGTGTGTCCGATTAAGTAATCTGAACTGAAGTTCAGATTTTTTTTTTGAAAATCTTATGCAAAATAATTTATATAATACAGAATTGGATAGAAAAACAGAAATGTAAGTAAAGACATTTCTGTTTTTCTTTTTGAAGTTTATGCTCATGATATTTAGGTAAATATAAAAGGAAATGATAAGGGGGTATTCAATTGAATTTTAATAATCACTATAAATTTGGGGAACCATTACGTAAAGAAACTTTCGATAATTTAGAAACTGCTTTTCAAAGTTTCCAAGAATTCGATCGATATTTAATAAGAGAAATAAAAGGAGCAAAGCTCCAAAATAATCAAGCTATGGAGGTTTATATTGACCGTATTTGTCATATACTCCCTGAGATGAAAACATGGCTTTCAGATTTTATTATATATGAACAAACTAACGAGAAGCTGAAGTTAATGAAACTAGAAAATATAGAAAATAAGCAAAATTTTATAAATTTTGTTTATAAAAATGAAGCAAGCAAATTAACTGGGATGGAATTCATGACTATTTTCCTAAATACTTATCAGGATTATGTAAATGAATTTGGTGTTGATCAATTAAAGCTTGAAATCAGAAATGCTCTGAGAAAATGCATTAAATATTAAATGAGGTGAAATATGTTAGGTGCCATTATTGGTGATATTATTGGTTCAAGGTATGAACATGACCATCACTTGCCTGTTGAAATTAGAATAACAGAAACAAGTCGGTTTACAGATGATACAGTTTTAACCATAGCAACTATTGAAGCATTATTTAACGATTTGAATTTTAAACAAGCATATGTTAAACACGGACAAATGTATCCATTTTGTGGATTTGGATCTATGTTTTTAAATTGGCTTAACAGCGAAGATCATCTGCCTTATGGTAGTTACGGTAATGGGGCAGCTATGAGAATTTCACCAGTAGGTTTGTTTTATAAAACATTGGATCAAGTTCTTGAAATTGCGGAAAAAAGTGCTTCAGTTAGCCATAATCATCCTGATGGAATCATCGGGGCAAAAGCGATTGCTCACATGATTTACTTGTCAAGGGAGGGATGCAGTAAAGAAGCGATGAAAGACATCATTGAGAAAACCTATCATTATGATCTTACAAGCCCCTTACTTGAAGAAACCCGTTTTGATGCAAGTTGTCAGCATACAGTTCCATTGGCAATGAAAGCTTTTTTAAATTCCACTTCTTATGAAGATGCGCTGTTTAAGAGTATTTCCCTTAAAGGTGATTCAGATACCATAGCCGCTATGTGTGGTGGCATTGCGGAAGCCTATTACAAAACAATGAATGTTCATCTGATCCATGATGCTTTATATAAATTAGATGCTGAACAGAAAGTGCTTTTATATAAATTTTACTCACATGTAAAGCAATCATCATATGAACCCTATATCACAGATATTCTAGAACTTCTTGAACCTTATTTTAAATGATACTTTTATTTTTAAAATTAGACAGAAGAATAAATATCATGTGCTTTTTAATCACACTTCATTGTAATTAACTTACTAACAAGTGAAACAAATGGTATATCGAGTTCATATAATTTGGAAACAATCTATAAAAAGCATAAAACGGTTATAAAAGGAACCATAATCATTCTAGTTAGGATATAATTAGAATGAGGTGTTTGAAATGGGAGATGGAAGATATTATACTTATGAACAGTTTTACATGATCGTGTGGCTAACTTTTTTAACCATTATGTCGGTGTATAGCTTAATTAATCATTTTTACAAATCCAAACAACATCCTAAAGGAAAGGTGTTGTTTATTTTTTATGGTTGTTTATTAACACTGGTTGGTTTAAAAACCATGGGTCAATTAACTCCAACGCTTGATACCGCATACTTCATACATATACTTAGTATTTTTTTGACTTCTGTTTTATGGGTTTGCTTAATACTGCTCTTAAATCAAAATAAAAAAAACGATGTTCTGATTTATAGTTTTGGTTTATTCAACTTATGGGTTTTAGTAAAGCCTCAGATTCTGATTTCAAAATTTAACTTTCTCTATTACGAATATTCAGTGTTCTACTTTATGTGGGTTATTCTTTATCTGGTAATTGCTAGTTATTTTTTAATGAAGCTTTACCGTAGCAATCGGTTGATTCATCAGTTGTATAATAACCAAACTTTAGTTCTAACTACTGCAACGACATTATTATTACCTTATATTCTTTATATTGTGTTGGCCTGTCTTCATTTAAATTGGATACCGATCATGGAGGTATTGTTACTGTTTCTTTTTGTTCTCAATGTCAATTTTTTAAGTCATTTTCCTGGACAAAATAGTATTACATCCTTGGCTTTTGGGAATTTATCAGACGTTTTGACTGAAGGAATTTTCGTAGTTGACATTTATGGGAAAGTTTTAATCAGAAACAAAACTGCTTCTCAGGATTTGTTCACAGATCAAAACAAAATTGATTTGATGGATTTAAAAAGTCTCTTTAAAGAAATTCCTAAAACGGAAATCCTAACGAATGATGTGCATGAATTTCAAATTAATGATCAATTTTATCAGTTGCAGTTAAAAAAATTGGAAAGTAAAGGCTACTTAATTTCCATCATTAATGTAACGAAAATACATCATGCGATTACTCAGTTAAAAACAAATCATCTCGAAGAAGAACGTATCAACGCTATGCTACAGAATGAAAGTAAAATCAGTTATGATTTGAGTCGTGAAACTTTAATAAAGGAATATATGGATGAAATCATGAACACTCAAGGGGAACTCATTTATCAACTCTTGGAAGAAATAGATTTACTAGAATCCAATGATATTTCCTTCGATATGGTGATAAAAAAGAGTAAAGAGATCTTGGATGATGTAAGGCAGTCAGTGAGTTTATTTAGAAATTATCATGGGGGGATAAAATGATAAAAATATTAATTGCAGATGATCAGAAATTGCTAAGGGAGTCCCTCAGCTATATCTTAGAATCGGAGTCAGATTTTAAAGTTGTGGAAACTGTTGAAAATGGAGTGGAAGCATTAAGAGTTTGTGAAACTTATTGTCCAGATATTGTATTAATGGATATTGAAATGCCAACCCTGAATGGTGTCAATGCAACAGAAAAGTTGAAAAAGATCTGTCCTGAAATCAAAGTGATTATATTAACGACTTTTGAGAATCCAGATAACATTATGGAAGCTTTTTTAGCTGGTGCTGATGGTTATATCGTAAAAAGCATTGATTATAAAGAACTTATTATGACGATTCGATGTGTTTTATCAGGACTTACTGTTATTGATCACAGCGTTAAACAAATTATGCTTCAAAGGTTTAAAGGCTTAAGTGATTATAAAATGAAATATGAGGACTTATTATCAGATAAAGAAGTAGAAATCATCAAATGGATTGCTTCAGGGAAAAGCAATAGAGAAATTGCTCATATTTTATCCTACTCAGAGGGAACAATAAAAAATAATGTCAGCAAAATTTTAGAAAAGTTGAAGCTGACTGATCGTGTTCAGGTTGCAATTTTTGCCATTGAAAACGGAGTAGTCTAATGAGTGAATCTCTAAAACATGAGATTCTTATTATCGGTGGATGGAATTATTTTGCATTGATTATCTTATGTATTGGCATGTTTATTTTAATGACTAGAGCAAATAAAAATAGATCATTTAAAGTGTTTAGTATTGTTCAAGTTGCCATGGTGATCTGGTTGGTTGGAAAAATTTTTAAGACCGTATCTCCAACAGTTGAATTAAGATGGTTTTTCATTGTTGTTTATTATTTTGGCATTTGTTTACTAGAAGTATCATTTTTAGATTTTGCTTATGTTTATAACAAAGGTGTTTACTTAAAGAAGAAATTTAGAGTAGCATTATATCTCATAGGAGCCCTTCAAATTCTTTTAGTGGCAACGAATCCACTGCATCACTTATTCTACGCCAGATTCAATTTTAGAGGGGATGATTTCGGTTCTTTATTTTACGTTCATGTCTCAATAAATTATCTTGCAATTATAATTGGAATTGTTTTATGTACCCAGAAGTTCACCAAGCAAGTTGTTTTTCATAGTAAAATTAAGAAATATCTCATTACTTTTGCAATATTGATGCCTTTAGTATTAAATTATTTATATATCTTTCAGTATTTAAAAAAGATTTTTAGATATTTTGGTTGGCAGATCTTTGATATAACACCCATTGTCTATACAGCTTCTTTATTAGCCTTTGTATATGCAACATTTAAATTTGAGTTTTTTGATGTTTCACCTATTATGAAGCATGAAATTGCAGAATCTCTTAATACAGGCATTTGCTTAACGGATATTGGAGGGCAAATTCTCTATTCCAATCCTTCTTTTAAAACTATGTTTGACTTGGAGATTCAAGATAATATAGAACCCTTAATGCAAAATAAAAATAATTTATTCAAATACAAGGATTTATTTATTCGTTTTGAAAAAGAAAAAATTATTCACATGGGCAGTACATATTGGATATATGTTTTCAATAACATGTCCTATTATTATGAGTTAATTGATCAAATTGAAGAAAAGAAAGAAAGGATTTTTGAATCCAATCAAAAATTAAAAAGACAAATTCAAGTTCTCATTGAAACTTCCGAAAAAGCTGCATCAAACTTCGTTGCAAGGGAATTACATGACATTATGGGCCATTCTCTGGTAGCCTCTATGAAATTATTGGAATCAGCAAAAATAATTAAGGTGGAAGATCATAGGAAATATTTAATAGAGCAAAGTAAAGTAACTTTACTTCAAGGGTTAAGGGAGATGGAGGTATTAACGGTTGAACAGGAGCATCCTTCAACAATTCAGTTTGCAAAAGATATTAGACAGCTTATTTTACCTTTACAAGAAACCGGTGTTGAAGTTAAGTTCTTTGATCATAGCAAACTTAGTTATCTGCAACATCAAATCTATTCCACAGTGCTTAAAATTATCAAGGAATTAATTACCAATATACTCAAACACTCCCATTGTACACGTGTGATGATACGCTTGAATATAGATCATGGAAGTTTAAGCATGCATATGATGGATAATGGAAGAGGTGTTGAAATGTTAAAACTAGGGAATGGACTTGTAGGGATTCAAGAGCGTATTGAATCTATTAAAGGTAATGTTGAATTTTCAAGTGAATCTGGTGAAGGTTTTCAAACAACAATTCAATGTCCATTATTGTAATTATTACTAAGGTCATCTAAGTGATGACCTTTGTTTATTGTTTCCTTGTCTTGATTCCGATACAATAAGTTCAAGAGGAAGTTGTTATGAAAAAGGAAAATTGTTTATGTTGTATGGTATACCTTTGTCCAGCAATTGCTATAAAAACATCAAATGAAAGTCCTTTGTTTAGATTTCATTTGAATCAAGGCTTAACTTTATGGTCTTTTCATCTGGCTTGGTTTATTTGTGGATACGTTCCTTATATGGGTAAATTTTTTTTTAGACCTATAGGTCTTCTGGTTTCAATTCTATTAACTTTTATGGGTATGATTAATGGTCTAAATGGCTATAGAAGGGAATTGCCTTTAATAGGCAATTTTCGTTGGTTGAATGATAAAGAGATGTAAAGGGAAGTGATTCATTGGAATGACTTCCTTTTACATGGAAATATAAGCACAGTAAGAGAATCAATTACATTTAAATTTAAAAAATATAAAGAAAAAATGATTTAACCCCAGGATTGTGGGAAGAATAATACTATAAAACAACAGTTCAAAATTACAGGCCCCGTTAGACTGCCTAGTCCCCTGTAATATGTGCTTTCTACCTTTTGCACAGAACTGTTGTTTCTTTATGAAATTTTTTAAATTTCCTCTTTAAAAATAATGGAAAATCTGTTAAATTAGATAAGGTAGAGGAGAGGTGTCTGAGTGGCTTAAGGAGCACGCCTGGAAAGCGTGTAGGATTGTGAAAGGTCTCGCGGGTTCAAATCCCGCTCTCTCCGCCAAATAAACAACAAGTTTCGACTTGTATTTTTTTTTGAATCAAATCATGTTTAGTAACAAATCAGTAGAATAAGTTTTGGGAGGATGTTTGATGACACAGCTTTCGGTAGAAGAAATCAATGCTGTCTTAGGTATAATAGATTCAACTCTTATGAATTGCAGCAATATTCTACCCAAATTAAAAGAGGGCTCATCCTCGTATACGCTAAATCAAAATAGAATCAAAGCTTTAATTATTTCCAAGAATTTGTTGATGCAGACTGAATCAACCTTTCCGAGGAAAGATTTGGAAAATGCAATTATACAAATTAAATCAATTAAAAATAAAAGCACTACAGGCTTAAATAATGCAAAAGCTAATTCTGGTACATATACGCGATTTTTGAAGTTGATAAATAGCATGAATGTTGTGTTGGAATATCTCAATTCTGCCATGAATGATGTTCAAGATTAAACTTAATCTACACAGTTATTTTACAAAGATCATTTATATGATCATCACTGTGTAGATATTTTTTTATTATAAAATTGAAATAATTACAAATTTATATTGATTTAATTTAGAATATATGGCATTATAAAATTAGAAAATGAAACAATAAATTTTAGGAGGTATTATGATTACATTTGGTGGTAACCCAATTAATATTTTAGGCAATAAAACAGAAATCGGAAAGAAAGCAGTAGATTTCACTGCAGTTAAGCAAGACTTAACACCTTTTAAATTTTCAGATTTACCAAAGGATAAAATCAAAGTTATTTCAGTAGCACCATCTATTGATACAAGTACTTGCTCATTACAAACCATCTTTTTCAATCAAGAAGCATCAAAATTAAAGGATGATGTTGAACTTATAACCATTACTGTAGATTTACCATTTGCTCAAAAGAGATATTGTGCAGCAGAAGGTATTGAGAATCTTACAGTTGTATCGGACTATCAATTACATGATTTTGGTATGAAATATGGTTTCTTAATCGATGGGTTAAAATTGTTGACAAGAGGTGTTGTGGTCATCGATCAAAATGATGATATTCAATATGTAGAATATGTTTCGGAAGTTGCACATGAACCAAATTATGATGCTGCTTTGGAAAAAATTCAATCTCTCATTTAATGAATAGTAAAGAAGAAGATCCTTTGGGTCTTTTTTTTGTTATTTAACAACACAAAATATGATATTTTAGTGATGTTTATCTACAGTTTCATGACAATTTAACTTAATTTGATTTTTATATCATATAATAGAAATAGGAGGTGGCGAGATGAAACAAGAACTTATGTTTAAACTTGATAAAATGGCCGAAAACTATGAAATTTTAAGAAAATCTTTTCAATGGGATAATGATACCAGTAAACATTTAGTAGCCCTTCAATATGCACTTGAGGAGCAAATGGCTGATGTAGATCGAATCCAGCAACTTAAAAATCAAATAAAAGAAGAGACTGGAGCATTTTCTCCTTTAAGAGGTGTCTCAATGTTTACAATTTGTGGTTTGCTATCAGCAACCCAATTAAGCCCAAGTCAAAAGTTATCTGAGATGATTCAATTATTGGATGATATGAAAGATATAGGCTTTAAACAGGGAACTTATTTGCCATATGCCTTATATACTTTAGTTACCGTCAAAGGTGAACAACCTGTGTCCTCTTTGATGGAAAAGGGATTGGACCTTTATACATCTATGAAAAAAAATCATCCTTTTTTAACTTCTGGCGATGATTATGCCTTGGCTATTTTATTGGCAGCATCTTCCCAGGATATTGATAAGATTGAAACCTATTACAATAAATTGGTCAATGCAAAATTTTATAAATCCAATGAACTTCAATTACTTTCCCATATTATGGCTTTTCATGATGGTGATGTAGATGTTCAAATTCAACGCTTAAAGCAAATTGTGGAAGTGTTGAAGGCAAATAAAATAAAACCTTCAACTAGTGGTTATGCTGCATTGGGTTTACTCACTTTTATGGAAGAATCTTCAGAATTTTTAAATGATTTTATAGAGATTGTGTTAAACTTAAAAAAGAGAAAACATTATAAGTGGTTAGATAAAAACATATTAATGTTGTTGGCTAGTGGTATATTAGCAAAAGAGCTTGCTGGCGATTCAATCCTTCAGACAACACTGCAGGCGTCTATCCAAAGTATTATTGCTGCACAACAAGTGGCTATGATGACTGTGACAGCAAGTGCTGCAGTCACAACATAGGAGGTTCAATGAATTTCATTTGGGATTTAGATGGTACATTGATTGATTCCTACGAAATAATGGTTACATATTTAAAAACATTATTAGATCCATATGAAAAAATGGATAAGGAAGATATAAAAACCTATGTATTGAAAACGTCTATTATGAGTTTCATCAAGGAAAAAGCAAAGTCCTTTGATGTTTCACTAGATCAACTGTTTTTGAAATATAAAGAGATGGAATTGGCAATGAACCCTATGGATTATCCATTGATAAAAGATGCAAAGGATGTATTGGAATCATTGAAAAACGAGGGTCATCAACATTTCATTTACACACATCGTGGCGAGAGTACTCATGAGATTTTAAAAGCCCATGGGTTAATGGATTTATTCCATGATATTATTACCAGTGCCCATGGATTTGAGAGAAAACCCAATCCTGAAGCACTTCAATATTTGTTAGAAAAGTATCAGCTTGTTTCCCATGAATGCTATTATGTAGGAGATCGAGAACTGGATATTTTATGTGGCAAAAATGCTGGCATCAATACCATTTATGTGGGTTTAAATCCTACAGAATCATTTGGCGCTACAGTTCAATGTAAAACATTAATTGAAATACTAGATTTATAGGAGCAATTATGAATAAACCTAAGAAAATGAATTTAGCATACTTACCAACCCCTATAGTCCCCTTGAAAGCCATGTCTGAGGAATTTAATAAAGAAATTTACATCAAAAGAGATGATTTAACGGGTGTAGAGATGTCTGGCAATAAAGTAAGGAAGTTAGAGTATGCCATTCAAGAAGCTTTAGATTTGAAATGTGATACTTTAATTACTTGTGGAGGCTTGCAATCCAATCATGCAAGAGCAACTGCTGCCGCAGCAGCTTCTTTGAATTTAAACTGTCATTTATTTTTGAGAAATGATTTTACAGATACAAAGTCTGGGAATGCTTTTTTAGATCTTTTGTTTGGTGCAACCATACATTTAATTGAACCTGAAGATTATGTGGATATAGATGGAATCATGGAGAACTTTAAAAATGAGCTCATTGATCAGAAGGGTTATATATTACCAACCGGAGCTTCAAATGGTATTGGTACATTTGGTTATGTAGATGCAGTTGAAGAAATAAGACAATCCAATATTGATTTTGATGCAGTAGTTGTGACCGTTGGGTCTGGTGGTACCTATGCTGGTTTATGGTATGGCAATAAAATCAATAATGAACCTTATGACATTATTGGCTTTAATATTGCATCTACTAAGTCATATTTTCAAAAACGTATCGTTGAAATTCTAAAGGAAAGTTTCTCACTTTGTGATGATCATAGAACTGTTGAGGAAGATGATATTCAAATTATAGACGGATATGGCGGAAGAGGCTATGGTTTATCCACAAAGGAAGAACTTGATTTTATACATGAATTTGCAAAAAAAGAAGGTATACTTTTAGATCCGGTCTATACAGGCAAAGCGATGTTTGGATTGTATAATTCCTTAAAACAAGGTATGTTTAACGATTATAAAGAGATTTTATTTATACATACGGGTGGATTGTATGGCACTTTTCCAAAAAGTAGTCAGTTTGAATTTTAGGAGGCATAATGGAACGAATTGTTGAAAGGTTTTTACATTTTGTGCAGATTGATAGTGAATCTGGTGAAGAAAAGGATTTTGCTTTGCATTTAAAAACAATCTTAGAGTCCTTGGGATTTGATGTGAAGTTTGATCAAGCTCATGAAGCCTTTGGTGGTACTATTGGTAATTTAATTGCTACTAAAAAAGGGCATACTTCAAAGAAACCAATTTTACTTTCAGCACATATGGATACTGTAAAACCTGGAAAAAATATTAAACCTATTATTAAAGAGGGTATGATTTACAGTGAAGGTGAAACCATCTTAGGTGGAGATGACAAGGCTGGTATTGCAGCAATCATTGAAGGTGTGAATCAAATCATTGAAGAAGATTTAGATCATCCAGATTTGGAACTTGTTTTTACCGTTTGTGAAGAAGGTGGCATCAATGGTGGTAAGCATTTGGATCTTAATTTAATTAAGGCAACTGAAGGTATTATTTTGGATTCAAGTAAGTTACCAGGCGAAATAATTGTGCAATCACCAGGCCAAACGAGAATAGAAGTAACCATTCATGGTAAAAGTGCACATGCTGGTGTCAGTCCTGAATCAGGGATCAGTGCAGCACAGATTTTTGCTGAAGCTGTTCATCATATGAAACTATTGAGAATTGATGAAGAAACAACTGCAAATATCGGTATGATTAGTGGGGGTAAGGGCACTAATGTTGTTATGGAAGAACTTAAAGTACTTGGTGAAGTTCGATCTTTAAATCTGGATAAAATGAACGAACAAGTGAAACACATGGCATTTTGTTTTGAAAAGGCTGCTGAAAAATTTGGTGGACAAGTTACATTCAACAGTGAATTGAAGTATCCTGCCTTTAATGTAGATCCTTTACATGAATTAGTCATAAACACTAAAAAGGTTTTTGAAGAAATGGGTATTTCTGCAACAACTACTTTTACTGGTGGTGGCAGTGATGCAAATGCACTGAATGCAAGAAACATGACCATGATTAATTTGGGAATTGGTGAGAAGAAAGCCCACACAACAGAAGAACATTATGCCGTTAGTGATTTGATATTAATGAGTGATTTTGTGAAGAGATGGATTATAAAATAGGAGGTAATTATGGGTTTGTTTGGATTTATTAAAAGTCAGTTTATTGAGGTCATAGAATGGACGGATATGAAACCGAATGAATTGGTTTATAGATTTCCAGTTGAAAATAAAGAAATTAAAATGGGTGCACAACTTACAGTTAGAGAAGGACAAGTTGCAATTTTTGTAAATGAAGGACAAATAGCTGATGTTTACTCACCTGGAAGACATGAGTTGGCAACAGAGAATATGCCGATTTTAACAAAATTGAAATCATGGAAGTACGGGTTTAATTCTCCTTTCAAGGCAGAAGTTTACTTTATCTCTACGAGACAATTCACGGATCAAAAGTGGGGAACCACGAATCCTGTTATGATGAGAGATCAAGATTTCGGCATGTTAAGAATACGTGCATTTGGTGTCTATTCATTTAAGGTTAATGAGCCTACGATCTTCTTGAAAGAAGTTTTTGGAACTAGTGCAAGCTTCTCAACTGAAGAAATTACTTCTCATATGAAAGCCAAGATCATCTCTCAACTTTCTGATTTGTTGGCTGAGTCAAATATACCAGCTCTTGACTTCTCTAGATATTATGAAGAACTTAGTCATCAGGGGATAGAAAAGCTAAAGATGCCTTTTAATCAATTTGGTTTGGAGATTAAAACATTTGCAATAGAAAACATTTCATTACCACCTGAAGTTGAAGAGGCAATGGATAAACGTACTTCCATGGGCGTTCTGGGTAACATGCAACAATATGCACAATATCAGGCAGCTGAAGCTATGCGTGATGCTGCAAATAATCCAGGAGGCAATATGGCTTCTGCGGGTGTTGGTATGGGAGCAGGGATGGCAATGGGCCAAATGTTTAACCAGAATTTTAACCAACCACAAAGCCAAAAAAAGCAATGTCCTCATTGTCAAAGTGAAATTGATGCCAGTGCAAAGTTCTGCCCAAGTTGTGGTAAAGAAACAATTATTGAAAAAGTGCCATGTCCTCATTGTCAATATATGAACGAAAAGGATGCAAAATTCTGTAGTGGTTGTGGTCAAGCTTTAGGCAATAAAATATGTTCTAATTGCCAGGCAGAGGTGGAAAATTCGGCAAAATTCTGTCCAAAATGTGGTAAGGAGGTATAATGAAAGATCATTTTCAAGAAGTTGATGAAAACCTGGAGGATCCTTCATTACTCGTTGAAGGAAGTCAGCAATTTCCATGTCCTTCCTGTGGTGCTACTATGATATTTTCACCTGAACATCAAAGTCTTAGATGTCAATATTGTGAGACGACAGCGGATTTAGCAAGTGAGGATACAACCGTAATTGAATATCCTTTGAATGAAGCGGAAGAAAAGGCTGATCATAACTGGGGCGGTGAAAAAGTTGTTTTGAAATGTTCACAATGTGGTGGTGAATCTGTTGTAGACAACAGTACAAAATCCAGTACTTGTGTATTTTGTGGTTCATCACATGTTGTCATAGAAGATAAGGATTTAGGCATTAAGCCTGAAAGTTTGGTGCCATTTCATATTACAAAAGACGATGCCGAAAAAAAATTTGTTCAGTGGATTAAGAAAAGATTGTACGCGCCAAGAAAATTAAAGGAATCTCTAAACTATGATACGGTTAGAGGTGTATATATTCCATTTTTTACTTATGATGCTGATACTCAGACTGCCTATACGGCAAAACGTGGAGATTATTATTATACCACTCAATCCAAAACCGTAAATGGAAAAGTGGTCACTGAACGCGTACGTCATACGAGATGGCGAACCGTTCACGGTGTATATAGTTTTTACTTTGATGATGTGCTCGTGAATGCCAGTAAAAAGGTAGATAATCATCTCGTCAAGCGCATTGGTGGTTTTGATGCAAAAAAACTTGTGAACTATCAAGGTGAATTTCTAGCAGGTTATTTTGCTGAAAGGTATTCCAAATCTTTGAAAACAGGTTGGGATGAGGGACGTGAAACCGTAGATCAGGATATTTATTATGGTATTCAGAAGCAAGTAGGAGGTGATGAGTTTAGGTTAATCAACCGTAGTACAAATTATGGTGAAGTTAAATTTAAACATATCTTATTACCCTTATATATGGCATCATTTCCTTATAGAAATAAAGTATATCAATTTATTGTCCATGGCGAGTCAGGCAGAGTTGTCAGTGAATATCCAAAAAGTGTATTAAAGATTTTAATGACAATACTGATTCTCCTTATTGGTTTTGGATTGTTTTATTATTTCTTTATGCGATAAGATCTCAATTGAGATCTTTTTTATAGTATAGGAATTTACATTTTATAATCAAAAAGATATGCATATCTAAGTGTTGGAAAAGCTCACTAAAATTTAATTGT
>JAFGVN010000145.1 GCA_016937975.1 Clostridia bacterium | reverse complement strand
CCATCACTTCGTTTGAGGTATGTTTCAGTTGAAATAAGAAACCCCCACTTCAAGTCGAATTGATAGGCTAAGCGGGGGAGGTTCATGTTTACTGGGAATTTAAGAAAATGAGTATGGCGTTTTCAAAGACATATTGAGTTGAAAAATACCTATAATTTGACTTTTCGCCATAGGGATTAAACAACTCGATAGTTTCATTGACACAAGGAGAAGACTTCGCTCAATAGGAGGTCTTTTTTTGATTCTATTTTCCATATCATTAAATATTTGAAGAATAAAACCATCTTATGATAAACTGTGAGTAAGATTATTGAAATGAGGAAATCAAATGAATCTAAAACTTGCAATTATTTCTGGTGTATTGAGTACATCAGAGGCACTAAAAAGACAACTGCTTGAGTACTCTCATGTGTTTGAAGACATCGTACTCTTTGGTATAGAAGATTATTTTCCAGAAAAAATCTGCTGTGATTTAATAATCTATTCCAGTCAGATTGCCTATGATGAAATACAACTACTGTCAAATGAAATTGATACAAAATATATGATTATTGCTTCAAGAACCGTAAATTTTGATACCATCGACTCTTTGTTTAAAATACCAAAAGGTGAAAAGGTTTACGTTGTCAACGATGCTGAACCGACGACAATTCAATTTATGGAGCACTTGGAAAATATAGGGTTGGAAGACTTGAAAATGGTCCCCTATTATCCAGGTACTAAAACAGATCCCTTGGTGCGTTATGCCATTTCGCCAGGTACCTTAAATTATATGCCGGATCATGTTGAGCATATGATCAATATTGGACCAAGATTGTTTGGCATTGAAACCATCCATCAAATCCTAAAGGCAACAGGACTTTTAGATTCCCTTGGGCGTTCTTACAGTGAAAAATACCTTTCAAAGGTTATAGATATCACTAAACGCAGTGCAAGATATGCTAGTGAAGTCAGTTCCTTAAATGAAAGATTAAATTTAATTATGTCCAGTATTGATGAGGGGATCATGGTGATTGATGCAAAAAATAAAATCAGTATCATGAACAAACCTCTTGTCAGCTTTTTAAATTTACCGTATCGAAATTATTCCGGTGAAGGGATTGATAAGGTGATTCGCAATCAGGATCTTGTAAACTTCTGTATAGGACTAACACAAGGTGAAGAATCTTTGTTCACCATTAATCGAGTGAATCTATTGTTTACTAGACAGAAGTTATCTTATGGTGATACCATTATTTTTGTGAAAAATATTGAAGAGCGTATATTGGAATCCAATCGTTTAAATCAGGAACTGGTTAAGAAAGGTCATGTGGCTAAATATACTTTCGATCATATACTTGGGAAATCACCTGCTATAATGGAAGCTAAATATATATCCCACAAATTGGCTAAAAGTGAGTTGACTATTTTAATTGAAGGAGAAAGTGGTACAGGAAAGGAATTGTTTGCGTCTGCCATTCACAACGGATCCAATAGAGCATTAAAAGCCTTTTTAGCCATCAACTTTAGTGCCATTACTGACGAGCTCATAGAAAGTGAACTCTTCGGTTATGAAGATGGTGCTTTTACAGGTGCAAAAAAAGGTGGAAAAGTTGGTTTGTTTGAAATGGCAAACGGTGGGACTTTGTTTCTAGATGAAATAGGTGACATTTCTCCTAAAATGCAAACAAAACTCCTTAGAGTGCTCCAGGAAGGTGAAATTATTCGTATTGGTGGAACCATTATCAAATCAGTAGATGTGAGAATTATAGCTGCTACCAATAAAAACCTTAAAGCAATGGTTGAAAGAGGAGAATTTAGAGAAGATTTATATTATCGTTTAAAAATGGGAACGGTTCAATTACCACCTTTAAGAGAGAGACAAAGTGACATTCCGCTGTTAATAGAACATTTATTACATGGAGAGTATGAAATGAACCAGGAAGCAGAATCCATCCTCATGGCGAATAAATGGAAAGGTAATATACGAGAATTAAAGGGAACCATTGAATACATGAAAGCTATTTCTGAAGGGCGAGTCCTAACTGAAAAAGCCTTGCCTAAGTCTTTAAATGAAAAAAAATTAACGACTACATTCTTAAGTGATGAAGAACGCATTATTCTAGAGTATGTATGGAAATGTAATCAACAGGGTATTTCCTGTGGACGGCAAAATATTCAAAATATGACTTATGAAACCCTTGGTTTAACTGAGAATCAGGTGAGAAGTAGAATTCAAAAGCTTGTACAGAAAAAGTTAATTCATAGTAAGACAGGCAGAGCAGGCAGTTATCTAACAGAAGAAGGTTTGAAAATCTTAAAAGTACCCACCTATTAACCACCTATTAACCACCTTAATAATATTATGCATCTTTTTTATAGGAAGAAGGTGCTTTTTTATTTGTTTTAAAACACGATTTTCCTTTAAAACTAAAAGGAATGTTTTTTAGCACTGTTCAATAATGAACAATGAAAAGTTGGCATTGGAATTGCATATTAGTCAGAATAGACAAACAATTCTAAAAATAGAAGGGGGTGAATTATGAATTATTTCGATGAAATACTATATTTGAGTCAAAGGCTATTAAAATACGAATCTGTCTATGGACATGGAGGCTTCACTTCAAAAGCCATATTTGGTAAATCCATTGCCTTATGTTTACAGGATGCTTTAGATTACTGTGAAGCCATTGGTATGGAAACATATTTAGATGCAGAAGGCATGTATGGTTATGCCCAGTTTGGAAAAGGAAATGACTATATTGCTATACTTACACATTTAGATGTTGTACCTCCAGGGGATTTAAGTCACTGGGAACATCCACCTTTTGATCCTCTTATTATCGAGGATAAGCTTTTAGCTAGAGGTGCAGCCGATGACAAGGTGCCAGCTGCCATAGCTATTTTATCTGTGAAGAAATTAATGGACGATCAGGTCTTAATGAAATATCCGATTCGAATAATTTTTGGTGGTGATGAAGAAACTGGTTTTCGATGTATCGAGAAATACAAGACATGTCATCAACCGCCTAAATATACTTTGGTGATGGATGGCACATTTCCTTTTTCTTATTCAGAGAAACATTTATTGAACTACGAATTAACTGTAGAAAGTTCCATTAATATTCAGGGTGGAGAAAGTTATAATTCCGTTATGGATTTTGTAGCCTGGGAGAAAGAAAATGAAATCCTAAAGATTTCAGGAAAAAGTGCACATGCTTCTAGACCTACAAGAGGTGAAAATGCACTGGTCAAACTTGCTTATATGAATCCTCAAGGTGATCTTTTATTTCAAGTGGTGAACAGTCTATTGGAGCCTAATGGTGAACATAAACTTACATGTATCGATTCATCCTATGATGTAACATTATCTATTGGTATGGTTAAAAACAACAAGTTCTATGTTGACCTAAGAGTACCGCCTGAAGTGGTGTTGGAACAATTCGTTAAAGACTTTGAAGAAGAAATGAGACAGAAGGGTGTTGAGACCAAACAAACGGATTTATTAAAAGGGACCATTACAGATTTACAATCCCATTTTTCCAAAACGGTTTTGAGATGTTATCAAGAGATAACTGGTGATTATGAAACTAAACCCTTTAAAACAGGAAGTGCAACCTATGGAAGATCCTTTGAAAACAACTGTTTGGCTTTTGGCCCTCGAATGAATTACCATATTACAAATACCCATAAACCAAATGAATTCATATCATATGATTTGATTGAAAATGCATTTGAGATATATGTACATACTTTAAAAACTATTGAGGAGGAATTGTAAATGAAAAAAGTGATTGTAATGCTTCTAATTTTGGCAATGAGTATATCCATGTTTGCCTGTTCTAACAATGAATCAGATAATGGGGCTGTCAATAATGCCCAGAATAATGTGAAAAAGACAGATCAAAACACAACTGAGCCAGGTGAAGTGGAAGTGGAAGATGATGCAAAACTTGATACTTATACATCTGTGTATTATGAAGAAATACCTGTTTTGAATCCATATAACTTAACCAATACCACTGAAATGAAAATGACAGCAAACACATTGGATGGCTTGGTAGAAAATAATGCAACAGGTAAATATGTACCGGCTTTGGCTGAAAGTTGGGAAGTTAATGAAGATTATACCCTTTGGACCTTCAAAATAAGAGAAGGTATTCAATGGGTTGATCATAATGGACAAGCAACAGGATACGAAGTCACAGCAGATGACTTTGTTGAAGCGATGCGCTATATTGCTGATCCTGATCACAATGTTACTAATGTTAAAATCGCACGTGACAATATCAAAGGTTTCTATGATTATTACTGGACAATTGTCGATATAAAGGATGGCGTTATTGAAGGTGATGTAGATGCTGTTAAAGCAACTTTCGATGAAGTCATCGGTGTAAAGGCCTTAGATGCCTACACCATACAATATGAATTGGAATACCCTACACCATATTTCTTGTCTATGTTGGTAACGGAATTGTTCCTCCCAATGGAAAAAGCTTTTGTAGAAGAAGTGGGTGAAGATTATGGTTTAACCCCTGACAAGATGCTTTATAATGGCGCATATTATCTTAAAAATTGGCAAAGAGACAAGCAAATTCAATTGGTTGCAAATCCTTATTATTGGGATAAGGACAATGTGAAGATCGAAAACATCAATATGCTTAAAGTTGCTGATGCAACAACTTCACTTGAAATGTTTAAAAGAGGTGAAATTGATAACGTCAGTATTAACGGTCTTCAATTGGAAAGTCTTCTTGGAACGGAATATGAAGACAATATCTATACAGATTTAAAATCAACTGTCAACTATTGGTTCTCATTGAACTTTGAATCTTCTAACCCTGAGTTTGATGCATTCATTGACAATCAAGACTTTAGAAAAGCTCTTTATCATGGTATTGATCGCGCAGTATTGCAACAAGTATTCGATGCCTATAATCCTGAAAGCAATTTAACCAATACGGTTATTCCATATGGTGTTGTATTTGACAATGATGGTAAAGACTATACGGATTACCCAGCTTTGAGACCTTATAAAGAACTTGCAGCGAGTACATATAATCCAGAACTTGCAAAAGAGTATATGGATAAAGCTATTGCTGCTTTAGCACCGACAGGAAAAATTGAAGGCGTAGAACCAACCCGTGTGGATATGAGTCCAATTGCTTCTTTTGATGTGGATGGTATGTTACCAATTACCATTACTTTTGTGGACTCTATGGATGCTGATAGCATTATGTTGGCAGAATTATTTGAACTTACCCTTGAAGAAACATTTGGTAAAGACATTGTGGATGTTGTGTTAGCTCAGTTTCCAAATTCAAAATATGATGATGTAATTATGCCAGGCTTCTTTGATATCGTATACGACTCTTTCTCTTTTAAATATGCAGATCCAGCGGCTCAATTAAGTCGTTTAGTCACTGGTGGTTCGGTTAATGATGGACAGTATTCTGATGAAACCTTTGATCAAATGGTAGATGAAGCCATTTTAGAAAATGATTTGAACAAGAGATATGAATTATTCAGTGAAGCTGAAGCTTATTATTTAGATCATGTATATACTATTCCTTACAAATCTGCAGGTGGTGGCTATTCAATGAGTAGAACAGATCAGTTTAAAACACCATATGGTGGCTTTGGTATCACAAGATTTAAATACAAAGGTATGTCAAAACTAGATCATATCTTAACGACTAACGAGTATATTGAAATGAAAGATCAAGCAGGCTTCTAACATGTTAAAATATTTATCAAAAAGAATGTTTCATTCTATATTCACTGTGATTATCGTCTCTTTTCTCATCTTTGCTTTATTAAGATTAATGCCTACCTCAGGCTACTTTACGCGAAATGATTATGAGCGTTTAAGTGAATCTCAAAGAGAAATGTATCTGGAAGAGATTGGTGTGAAAGGGAATGTGGTCATCAACTACGGGAAATTCGTCATCAATACATTTAAAGGTGACCTGGGGGATTCAATTACAATCTCCCCAGGTACACCTGTTTCATCCATTATCAGTGAAAAGGCAGGTTATTCCATAAGTTTTGGATTGGCTGGAGTATTCTTAAGTGTTATTTTTGGAATCATACTAGGGACGCTAATGGCCCAATATAAAAATACCTTCATTGACCATCTTGGAACTTTTTATGTGGTTTTCGTTAGAAGTGTTCCCAATTTAATCTATCTGTTTATGATTCAGATATTTGTAACAAAATGGTTAAACCTTCCAACTCAATTTGTAGAAACCGATCCAAGAACATGGTTTTTGCCTGTATTTTCAATCGCTATTGTCAGCAGTGCCAATTATGCCATTTGGATTAGACGGTTTATGGTAGATGAAAAAACAAAGGAATATGTCCGGTTTAATACCAGTAAAGGCATTAGTGATACCAGGAACTTTTACAGACATATTTTTAGAAATGCTGTAACACCAATTGCTCAAAGAATCCCGGTTGAAATCTTGTTAACCATTGCAGGCTTCTTAGTGGTTGAAAACTTATACGGTATTCCAGGAATGGGTAGATTGCTTGTCTCTGCAATTCAAAGACAAGACAATAATTTAGTGCAAGTTTTAGTTTTAATTTTTTCTGTACTAGGCGTATTTGGTATTATGTTAGGTGATATCTTAATGACACTCATTGATCCAAGAATAAAACTATCCAAGGAGGCATAAGAGTGGAAAATCAAAAGATGTTTAAATATGCCAATAGAAAAGTTGAAGAATATCATCTGAATACAGAAAATGTTTATTCCTACTGGCAAGAAACTTTTAAAAAATTCTTTAGAAGTAAAATGGCAACAGTTCTATTTGTTGGTGTGATCAGTTTATTATTATTCACTATATTTTATACCCTTTTTTCAAAAACAGATCCTTATGCTAAATCGAAGATGATTCGCGATTGGAATCAACCGCCAAGTGCAGCACATTGGTTCGGTACAGATCAATTGGGAAGAGATATATTTGCTCGTACTTGGTATGGTGTTAAAACGTCACTTTTATTAAGTTTGACCGTTGGCTGTATTGATATGTTCTTTGGTGTCCTTGCAGGTTTATTTTGGGGATATGTTAGGAAAGCAGATCGTTTTATGACGGAATTATATAATATTATTTCCAATATTCCGAGAACCATTATTCTTATTTTGCTTTCTTATTTACTATCACCTGGTTTTTCTACCATCGTTTTAGGTCTATGCATGACCGGTTGGATCAGTGTGGCACGTTTTATCAGGAATAAAGTATTTACCATTCGAGATGCAGAATATAATATTGCCTCAAGGTCCTTGGGGACAAAAACAAGAACCATTATGTTTAAGAATATTTTACCATTCCTTGTAAGCATCATTATTCTTGAAACAGCCATCACAGTACCTTATACCATTGGTTCTGAAGTATTTTTAGGTTATATCGGTTTAGGTTTACCTCAAAGCACCATTTCTTTGGGAACCATGGTTCAAGCTGGAATATCTTCATTCCAGGCTTATCCATCACAGTTGATGTATCCAACATTAATTTTATCATTCATTACTGTTTCCTTTTACTTACTTGGAAACAAACTTTCAGATGTAAGTGAGCCGAAGAATTATGAGTAAAGTATTAGAAGTAAAAAATTTAAGTGTTGCCTTTGAACTTCGCGGTAAAACCTTAAAGGTGGTTAGAAACGTGGACTTTGATTTGAACAAACACGAAGTGCATGCCATTGTTGGTGAAAGCGGCAGTGGAAAAAGTGTTTTTACAAAAGCCATTGCAGGGATGCTGGATGCCAATGGAAAAATAACTCAAGGCGAAGTTGCATTAGGGCAGAAAAGTTTAATAGATTTAAGAAAAAAAGAGTGGGTTGAAATCAGAGGGAAAAAATTGGCTTTTGTCTTTCAAGATCCAATGACTTCATTGAACCCCTTGAAAAAAATAGGGCATCAATTGGTGGAAGTGATTAAACTCCATCAGAAGGTTCCTCATTCAGAAGCAAAGGGTATTGCTCTAAAACTTCTAAAAGATGTTGGCATACAAGAACCAGAAGTGAGATTCAATCAATATCCCTTTGAATTTAGTGGTGGTATGAGACAAAGAGTGGTCATTGCAAATGCCATTGCTTGTCAGCCTGAGGTTTTGATTTGTGATGAACCGACCACGGCATTAGACGTTACGATTCAAGCGCAAATCCTTAGGCTTTTAAAAGATTTAAAAGACAGATATAACATGAGTATGATTTTTATTACCCATGATTTAGGTGTTGTTGCCAATATTGCTGATCGCGTTTCTGTAATGTATGCAGGTGAGTTTGTGGAATCAGGAACCGTTGAGGATGTTTTTTATAGAGCACAATCCCCCTATACCTTAGCACTTTTAAAATCATTGCCTCAGCTAGGGAAAAAAGGAGAGGAACTCTTTTCCTTAAAAGGAACACCGCCAAGCTTAACAGAAGAAATTGTGGGAGATCCCTTTGCACCGAGAAATGAACTGGCATTGGAAATTGATTATGTAGAAAGTCCACCTTTTTATGAAATCTCAAAGACCCATAAAGTAAAGACTTGGGCTGTAGATCCACGTGCTCCTCAGCGAGAACCATTTGATTTCTTAAATTTGATTGAAGACAATAAAGCTTTAGATCATGAAGTTAAAACCGATCACCATCACCCTAATAAAATAGTTTCATTTCAAGACTTAAGTGTTCATTTTAAAAAAGGAAAGAGAATTATTAAAGCTGTAAACAATGTTTCCTTTGATATTTTTGAAGGTGAAACCTTTGCATTAGTTGGAGAAAGTGGCAGTGGAAAAACTACAATTGGTAGAACCATTATTGGAGAAAATCATATCAATAGTGGTGATATCATCTTTAAAGGTAAAAGTTTAAAAAAAGGCTTGGACAAACATTTGAAAAAGGAAATACAAATGATTTTCCAAGATCCAATGGCTTCTTTAAATGAAAGAGCCAAAATAGAATATATTATTTCAGAAGGTTTAAGAGCTCACTACTCAAAAAAAGAGCTTGAAGATAAAATGGTGCTTTTAAACAGTATCTTGGATGAAGTCAAACTTCCTAGAACGGTCATCAGTCGTTTTCCTCATGAGTTTAGCGGTGGGCAACGTCAACGTATTGGTATTGCAAGAGCACTTGTGATGGAACCTAAATTTGTAATTGCAGATGAACCCATTTCAGCACTGGATGTCTCCATAAGAGCTGGTGTCATCAACTTGTTGAATCGTTTAAAAGAAGAATACAAGACAACATATATGTTTATTGCCCATGATTTGTCAATTGTGAAGTTTATCGCTGATCGCGTAGGCATTTTATATAAAGGTCGTTTAGTTGAACTCGGTTATGCTCATCATATTTTTAACAGCCCACAACATCCCTATACAAAAAGCTTGTTAAATGCCATTCCACATCCAGATCCTCAAGTGGAAAAGGTTAAAAAAATCATCAAATATGAAGGTGAGTTTACAGGTTCTGAAGTCTTTAAAGAAATTAGTGATGGGCATTATGTGCTTATGTAAGCGCCTAATTATGGTTGTGGCAACACAACCTTTTTTTTGAACATTATAATGAAATCGCATCATTGGAGGAACCATGATCAATAAGATAAAAGAAAACATCAATCAACATAAAGAGGATATTTTAAGGATAAGTCATCGTATACATGACTATGCAGAATTGGGCTTTGAAGAACATCAATCATCGGCTTTGATCTGTGAATATTTGGAAGAACTAGGATACAAAGTTCAAAGAGGTGTTGAAGAATTAAAGACGGCCTTCATAGCACGAAAGGGAAATGAAAACTCAAACATTAAAATTGCTATTTTGGCAGAATACGATGCCCTGCCTGGCATTGGACATGGTTGTGGTCATAATATAATTGCTGCTGTTGCTACTGGTGTTGCTTCTGGATTTGAACATGTGCTGTCTGATGATCTGGAAAATGCAGAACTCCTGATTATAGGCACACCTGCAGAAGAATCAGGTGGTGGAAAAATTGAACTGCTAAATAGAGGTGTTTTTGATGAAGTGGATTATGTCATGATGGTTCATCCAAGTGCCGTGAATATGGTTGGACGAGGCGGGACTGCATTGGTTGAATTGAATGTAGAATTTAAAGGCAAAAGAGCTCATTCTTCAGCGCCTGAAGAAGGCATCAATGCATTAAAAGCACTCATTCACACCTTTAATGGCATTGATGCAATTCAAAGTGAACTTCCTTTAGGCATTAATATAAACGGTGTTATAAAAAATGGTGGTGAGGCTTCCAATATCATCCCAGAGGTTGCTTCAGCTGAGTTTATTATTAGAGGCTTAACCCTAAAAGATTTAAAGAAAGCTAAGCAAAAGATTATTCAAGTGTTGAAAGCATCAGAAATGCTCTCAGGTGCCAAAGTTTCATATGATTTCGAATTACCTTATGCTGAAAGATATCCTAATCCAATAATGGCAGAGAAATTTAAAAAAATTATGGAAGATGAGGGACATGTCGTCTTATATCCAGAAAAAAATGTAAAACTTGGTTCATCAGATATTGGCAATATTTCATTATATAAGCCAAGCATTCATCCTTATATAAAAATTGGAGATCATTTAAAAGGGCATACCCTAGATTTTATGGAAAAATCAAGAAGTGAAACTGCAGATGAAATGATTCTAACAGCAGCAAAAGCCTTGGGAACATTGACATATGAAATCTTCATCAATGAAGATTTTAGAAAAGAGATTAAGGATGCTTTTATGAAACAGGTGCCTGATTATACAGGTTTTGAATTTTAGAATTAGAGGTTGAAATGAAAAGAATTATTGTGATTTTAAGTATGCTTATTCTGTTAATAGGCTGTAATCAGAATGAAGAAATTTATAGATCAAAGGAAGGGCAATTCGTGACAGATTTGAAAATTGTCACAAAAGGGAAATTCATTGATGATTTTCAGTTGGGTTTTTATCCGCCAGTGGAAATGGAAAACCCAGGTGAAGATTTCGTTGGATGGTTATTATTATATGACCATGAATCCTTTGATACGGTTTGGGAAGCCTTAAACAAGTTAACAACAGAAGAAATTATGAAATTGTCTGATCTTAACGATGAGAACAGAGGGTATTTTATTGAAAAATTTCAGTGGGCTGATGGTTTAGGAAACACTTTAAATCCTGCCCAAAAGACTTTTATGGGTAAGGAAGCCTTTGGACTTGGAGTATATCATTTTTATGTCGCAACAATTAGCGATAAAGGAGTAATTGGTTTAATGGAAGCAAATGAGAAAATTGAAGTCAAACCAGTGCCACAAAAAATTACTTTTCACCAAGAAGAAAATAACTATAGTGTAAATTATGAAATACAAAAGCATGATGACTTAAAGGGACATGTTATGTTTATCAGTACTGAAAATTTGTATGTCATGAAAGATGAAGTTAAAAATATGACTCTAAAAACATTGGAGAAGAAGGAGAAATCTAAGGCCTGCATTTTGGTCAATGACCAAGTTAATCACATTACATTTGATAACACCCTAAAAACCTTTGAAGAAAATAACATAGAAAAGGATGTTTATAATGTTTATGTGGGAAGTTATGATGCAAATGGTGTCATGGATATCGCCATGGCAAATACCTATTTAGTGACTTCCGATAATCTTTCTAAACCAACAGAAGTATTAAATGATGGTATAGGTACATTGATGTTAATTGGTGGTGGTGTGGCTTCCAGTGATGTAAACAATACATCAATCTTTGAGGCTATGAGAAGTGCTACAGGAAAGAAATTACCTAGAATTACCATTCTTTCGAGTTCAAGAGTGGATAGTTTAGAGGTTTACAATCACTTTTATTTTAAAGATCCAGAATTTAGTTCCTTTGAAGAAAATTATAAGTTGTTGGGGTTTGAGCCTATATTTATTCCCTTAGCTACAGACAATGCAGAGGCAATTAAAAATCATGCGTACTGGGTCTCTCTTCTAGAAAGTTGTGATGCGGTGTATTTACAAGGTGGAGACCAATACAAACATGTAAAATCTCTCTTAAATAGCGATGGTACGCCTTCAAAAATGTTACTGGCAATGCAAAATATCTTAGACAGAGGTGGTGTCATTGCTGGTACCAGTGCAGGTATGGCTGCCATGGGTGATTATGCTTTTGGCTTAGGCAGTTCATATGAAGCTTTGAACTACAACCAAACTGAGTTTTATAGTTATGAAGACCTATTTTTAAATGAGGAAATGTCTTCTAAACTGGGTGATAACAACATCGTAACATCTGGCATTGGTCTTTTAGATCCTAGTGTTATAGTCGATACACATTTCGATGCAAGAGGTAGACTAGGCAGACTACTCGTGGCTATGAAAGATACACAAAGCACCTTTGGTGTAGGTGTTGATGAAAAAACAAGTTTATCCATTCAAAATAAAATAGGTGAAGTGATTGGAGAGGTTGGTGTTTTCATCATCGATCAATCTGAAGCAAACTATGATGCTTCGGTTGAAAACTTTCAAGTGGATCACTTGATTTTACATTATCTCACGTCAGGTGATCGATATGATTTTTGGACTAAAAGAGTGCTTGAAGGCAACAACAAAACCATGATAGAAGTTTCAGAACCCCTTAACACAAGTTATAAAATTTTTGACCCAGCATATGAAACTACAAAGTTACTCCTGGATTTCATGGCTTCATCAGACCAGGTCATGGAGATTGTATATCCTTTGGAAAATGGAATCGTCTTACGCTTTACTTTGGAAAAAACAGAGCAAACAAAAGCATATACCTCAGATGAAAAATATAATGGGTCTGACTTAAGCCAATACAATAAATGTACAATTGAATCCCTCTCTTTGTCTGTTACTGCTTACGAAGGTAAAGATACAACTGCACCAGTGATTAGTTATATGAAAGGCTATACAAAGGCTTATAAAGTTTATTTAGGGATTACAGACGATTTAAGTGGTGTTGATCCTGGTACTGTAAATGACATGACCGTTGAATTCCAAAGCGATATGAATACTTTATATGAACCACCTTTTTATGATGAAGCTTATAAGGAAATTGGCATTATTATAGCTGAAGATGCCTTCACAAAAGGAGATCGCGTGATCGTAAAAGGCGTGAAAGATTATGATGGCAATGAAGTGCAATCTCAAACTTGGCTGTTTGACGGTAGTCAATGGTTGAAAGAAGAATAACTAATGGGTTTTTAATGGGTTCTTATTGGTGAAACACCTTTTGAGTCCCATTAAGAACTCAAATTTTTACTGTTGATAGAGCTTATTTACCAATAAAAGGCATGTTTTTTCTCAGAAATTTTGGTATGTATATTGCATCTATCAATCGTGGAGGTAATAATATGATTATTTTAAAAAATGGACAAGTATATGGTCCAGATCCTTTGGGAAAAAAGGATATCTTAATTGCAGGTAAAGAAATAGTCGCCATTGAAGACAATATTGAGATACAGTTACATGATGTGCAAGTCATAGATTGTAAAGGAAAAATAATACTTCCTGGTTTTATTGATGGTCATGTGCATATTACTGGTGGTGGTGGAGAAGGCTCATTTAAAACACGTACACCAGAAATCATGCTGAGTGATATTACATCAGCTGGTGTAACCACTGTAGTGGGGTGTCTTGGAACAGATGGGACAACTCGAAATATGTCAAATCTACTGGCTAAGGCCTATGCCCTTGAAGAAGAAGGCATTACTACATATGTTTATACAGGTTCATATCAAGTGCCTGTTAAAACACTGATGTCAACAATTCAAGAGGATATTATTTTAGTGGAAAAGATCATAGGAGCAGGTGAAATTGCATTGTCAGATCATCGATCATCTTTGCCTACACTAGGTGAAATCAGTAAAATTGCTTCACAGGCCAGAGTAGGTGGTATGCTTTCAGGTAAAGCAGGAATTGTCAATCTTCATTTAGGTGATGGTGATGATATGCTTCATCAACTTTATGCTTTGAAACGTACATCTGATATTCCCTTGACTCAGTTTTGGCCAACCCATATGAATCGAAATCCAGAAATTTTCAAAGCAGGACTTGAATACGCAAAATCTGGAGGTTATGTAGATTACACGACTTCAACAACAAAACAGTTCATCGAAATGGGTGAAGTACCGAGTTACAAAGCTTTGAGAATTGCCTTGGATGAAGGCGTAGAGCTCAGCAAAATTACTTTTACCTCTGATGGACAAGGCAGTTTACCTATTTTTGATGAAAACAATCAACTAATAGGACTTAAGGTTGGTAAACTTGAATCTCTATATGATGCGGTTAGAGAAGCTGTTTTTCATGAGGATATTCCCTTAACTGTTGCGATACAAGTCATTACAAAAAACCCTGCAAGAATACTTAAGCTGAAGAAGAAAGGTGAAGTAAAACTTGGTTTTGATGCAGATTTAGTCATTGTAGACGAGCATACTTTAGCCATTGATAGTGTTATTGCCATGGGGAATTTAATGGTTCATCAGGAAGAAATATTAATTAAAGGGACCTTTGAAGTATAAATGGAGGAACCATGAGAAAGAAAATTGATCTAGTAGCAGGTTCTATACAAACAAAAGAAGCTTTAATAGCTCAATTGAACGAATATTTAGATGAACGTTTTGAAATTACTGGATATGCCATTGATGGAGATGATTTCTTTGATCTTGATGGTGATTTAGTCATACTTTCATCGGAGTTTGTTTATGAGGAATTAAGGCAATTAAACAGAATTAATGACGCTATGGAAATGATCATTGCAAGACGAACCATTAACAGTGATTATCTAGACCCGATTCTTGAAATAAAAGACCAGACGAAGGTATATTTTGTCAATGAACTGCCAGACATTGTTTATGACGTCATAGAGCAGATTAAAGATATTGGCATTCATCATTTACAGTGGTTACCTTATTATCCTGATATTGATCAGAAAGATACTTCTATAAAAATAGCGGTTACACCAGGTGAAAGAAAACTTGTACCTGATTTCATAGAGGAAATCTATGATATTGGTCCTAGAATTATGGATTTTACAACCATTACGAAGATTTTAAACAAGTTGGATATTTTAGATGAGAAAGCGGGTCAGTTCTCATTAAGATACCTACAAAAGACAACACATATTGCTCAACGGTTGGCTGAATCCAAGCAAAAAATATTGATGCTCAATCAGCATCTTGAATCTGTGATTGATGGTTTAAGCGATGGCTTATTAGTATTTGATAAAAAAGGCCTTATCAGTGTTTCCAATGAGAATTTTAAGAAAATACTGAATTCAAGCATGAAGCTTCATGTGGGAAGAAATTTAAATGAAATTCTTAAGAATCATGAATTGCTAACATATTTGTTAACAGATGAATTCAAAGACGATTACTTGTTAATCATGAATCAAAAAGAATTTACAGTTTCAAAAATGGCAATTAATTCTTCCTCAGTTTTAGCACGATTTAGATCTGTTAAAGAAACCATTGATGAAACTGAGCGTTTAAAAAGAGAGTTAATCAAGAAAGGCTATTATGCCAAGTACACCTTTGATGAAATTATCGGAAAATCCAATGAAATGGTTCATGTGAAAAACGTTGCCAAACGGTTGGCATCTTCTGAATTAACGATTTTAATTTATGGTGAAAGTGGTACAGGTAAGGAGTTGTTTGCTTCGTCGATTCATAATGATTCCATAAGAAAAACAGGACCTTTTTTAGCTGTAAATTTTAGTGCATTATCTGATGATCTTATTGAAAGTGAACTCTTTGGTTATGAGGAAGGTGCCTTTACAGGTGCGAAAAAAGGTGGGAAAGCTGGTCTCTTTGAACAGGCGGATGGTGGCACTATTTTTCTTGATGAAATTGGAGATATATCCATGAAACTGCAAGCTAGACTTTTAAGAGTTCTTCAAGAAAAAGAAGTTATGCGTGTAGGAGGTACTGCTATAAAAACCATTGATGTCAGAGTCATTGCAGCCACCAATAAAAATCTTCAGGATAAGGTGATAAACGGTGAGTTTAGAGAGGACTTATACCATCGTCTAAAAATGGGATTTATTAAGTTGCCGCCTTTAAGAAATCGAAAATCCGATTTACCCGACCTTATCTACTATTTGTTAAAAGAACAAGGTGCTGAAGGAATTACCATTGAACCGGTTGTACTGGACAAACTTTATCATTATAATTGGTATGGCAATGTAAGAGAACTAAGAAACACAATAGAATATATGATTGCTGTATCTGATAGGAAAGCTCTCAAACTTACTGATTTTCCTGACAGTGATTTTTTTGATTATGAAACAACATTTCCTCATACAATTCAACCGTGTGTGAAAGTTGAAAATGGTCAAGTCAGCCCACTCAATCAATTTATTTTGCAAAGAGTATTGTATTATAATCAAAATGACATTCTTTGTGGAAGAGATCGTTTATCAAGAGATTCAGCAAATACACATTATGAACTCTCAGAAAATCAAATGCGTACCCGATTAAGAAAAATGGCTGAAAAAGGGTGGATAGCATTAAACAAGGGTAAAAAGGGAACCGTTATTACGGAAAAAGGTATTGGGGTTTTAATGGCAAATAATATAAATGGGGAAGTAATGGTTGACCATTAAGACACCATACAAGGTGAAAAAGCATATTGGACAGAATATTCCGCCTATTTTTATTGGCATGGTAATTGCTTTAATAAAGATGTCGGCATTATAGAATAATTAGGGGGTTAAAATGGAAGTTAAAAACAAAACTTGGCGCATGCCTGATACGTATGTCATTATCTTTTTTGTTGTAGTTGTAGCGGCGTTATTAACGTATGTTATTCCAAACGGAACATTTGATGTATCTTACAAAGCAGTTGATTACAATGATCAAGTAATTATTGATGTTCCAGATGGTGAATCAAAAAGCTTTATTGTGGATGGTACGGAGTACACAATTGATGCAACAGGAGATAATACAATACTTTTCTCTGGAGAAGAAGAGTTAGGAAGTATTAAAAAATCAAAAGCCAAAGCAATAGAAACCGACGATTTTAAAGTCATCCAGAAGTATGGTGACTATCAGTCTGACGGTTCAAAATCTAAAATTAAAATCTTCGAAAAATGGGGTGGTGTAGGTTTCTTAAACTTCGTGTTTGAAGGTTTTGTCTCAGGTGACAAATGGGGCTCAGCTGTTGGTGTTATGATGTTTATCCTTATTGTAGGTGGATCTTTTGGCATCGTATTAAAAACTGGCGCTGTAGAAAATGGTATTATAAAATTAATCCGAGTAACAAAAGGGGCAGAATGGTTCATGATTGCAGCCTTGTTTACTGCTTTCTCCTTTGGTGGTGCCATCTTTGGTATGGGAGAGGAAGCGATACCCTTTACTTTGATGTTAGTGCCAATGATGGTTGCTATGGGTTATGATGCAATAACAGGTATTTTAATTACATATGTGGCAACGCAAATTGGTTTCGCTACATCTTGGATGAACCCTTTCTCAGTTGCTATCGCACAAGGCATTGCAGGGGTACAAGTGGGTTCTGCATCAGGCTTTAGAATTATGATGTTTGCTGTTGTTACAGCATTTGGTATTGCATTTACCCTTTGGTATGCAAATGGTATCAAGAAAAATCCAACAAAATCATTAACTTACAAAACGGATCAATATTTTAGAGATGAGTTCAAGGCAAAAGAAGAAGAACATGTGCCATTTGGCATCGGTCATATTTTAGTGCTTCTAACTTTATTAGTGTCAATTTTCTGGATTATTAACGGTGTAAGATTATATGAATATTACTTACCTGAAATCGCTACAATTTTCTTCACTTTAGGTTTAGTGGCTGGTATTATCGGTGTAATCTTCAAGTTAGAGAACATGCATGTCAATGATATTGCATCTTCTTTTAGAAGTGGAGCTTCTGATTTATTAGGTGCAGCAATGGTTGTAGGTCTTGCAAAAGGTATCGTACTGGTTTTAGGAGGTTCTGGAGCATCCAATCCAACTGTTCTCAATACGATTCTTAATGGTATGTCTAGTGTATTGGATAGTTTGCCAGCAACACTATCAGCTTGGTTTATGTATGTTTTCCAATCAATCTTTAACTTCTTTGTTGTTTCAGGTTCAGGTCAAGCTGCATTAACAATGCCTTTAATGGCACCACTTGCTGAATTGATTGGTGTAACAAAGCAAATGGCCGTATTGGCATTCCAATTGGGAGATGGTTTTACTAATCTGATTGTGCCTACATCTGCATCTTTAATGGGTGTATTAGGTGTTGCAAGAGTTGATTGGACAACTTGGGCAAAATTCCAAATCAAGTTTCAAGGTTTATTAGTTATTCTTGGTACTGTATTTATTATATTAGGTGTTCTTGTAGGATTGAATTAGATTCTATTGGAAATTGCTCTCATGAATAAAGTCTAAAAGGCTTGGTAGGATTGTAAATCCTGCCAAGTTTTTTCATTAGCATATTCAATCAAAACAATCTGAAAGATGATGTAAAAGTTAAGATACAGTTAATAGATGTTTCATATTTTTTATATTAAGCTTAGAAGGCAGTCTTAAATTGTGATGACATAGATTTTGCGAAAGATGGTCTATCAAAGGGCTGTATATTGAAATGATGGAGGAATCATAAAGGTTAATAGGGAGGATTCATGAAGAAAAATGTCTTAGCTAACAGTTTAATCGACAGCTGTGAAACGAGTCGGAACATGGAACAAAAGGGAGATCAAGGCCCCTTTACTTTTATTTTGAAGGTGTTTATGGACTTATCAAATGCTTACAAAAAATTATGGAAAAATTCATTTAATTTTAAAGGAACAGCGACAAGAAGTGAATATTGGTGGATTGTTTTAATCAATTTTATGATTATATATTCATTAACTTTGTTCGGTGAAGAGTTGGAGATGTACCTAAGGCAATATACAATATGTACTTGACCTATATACTGATAGGATTTATTCCTAACTTATCTTTAACTGTAAGAAGGTTACATGATGCAAAGCTATCAGGTTTTCTTATTTTACTCAACTTCATCCCATACCTTGGTCCATTGATTTTTTTGTTTCTGATGACTTTGAAGACAAAAGAACCAAATAACAATGTGATTATGAAGGGTTTATTTGAAGTCTGACAACTCAAGATTATTTGTTGTTTTTGAAGGATGATTAATTTAAAAGAATTGTGGTAAAATAGAAATAAGAGTAAATTGTCATCATTGTGTGAAAGGATAAAGGGTGGGGTTGTGAGATTTTTAAAAGGATTATTGAAATTTATTGCTGTGGTATTAGCTGTAGTGGTAGTTTTGTTAGGTATTGGATGGTACATGATCAGTACACCAGGAAAAACCATTGATGTGACATGGACGGAATCTGATTTTGAGTCATATATTGCTAAAGGTGGCATTGAATTTAGTGAAAACCATGCTTCCATGGAAGATATTCTTGCAGGTAATATTGTGGTAACTGGCACAAAGGATATTGATACGGTTGTAACGAACAGTGAATTAACTGCTATTGCCAATAAGTCTATGAATGCTAACTCAGTCATGAAAGATGTTAAAATTCGTTGTATTGGTGATAATATGATTGAAATGTCAGCAGTAACTGGAGATTTAACAGGATTAATTGAAATCTTTCCTGAGCTTGAGAAATATGAAAAGTATTTAAAACTAGGTGAAAATAAACCTATCTACATGTTATCGTCATTATATTATGATGAAGCAACTCAAAAATTTGAAGGCTATACAGATGAAATCTATCTTGGCAAGCTGAAATTACCTACTGTTGAAGCCAATAACAATTTGGAAGATGGTGGTACTGCCATCAACAATATGCTAAAGAAATTAGATGGTTTTGAAGTGAACAGCTTCAAAGTAACTTCTGAAGGTTTCCAGTTTGATGGGACCATTCCTACTCAAATAGAAAGTTTAGGCAAATTCAAATAAAAAAAAGTACGCATGTACTTTTTTTTACTGGATGTTTTTTTCAGTAAGCTTTCTATAATCATTCTTCTTAAACAGTGTTTGTGGGATTTCGCTAACTATTTCTATGGATTTTGGAATGGACCATTTTGGTAAATTGTTTTTATGAATCACTCCGATAGCTTCTAGAATTCTATTTTTATTTTTTTCGTGATCTATGACCAAAAACAATTTAAGATATTCAATATCTTCGACCATGTATTCAACCAGACAACAATTCATGATTCCTGGAATCTCATTGTACATGGCTTCAATTTTTGAAGGAAAAACTTCGTAGCCAGAAATCTTTAACATACGTTTTATACGATCTACAAAATACAAATATCCTTCATGATCCATATAGCCTAAATCATCAGTATAAAGCCATTTATCCTCATCCATGGATGAAAAGGGCTGATTTTCCAATCCATAGTAACCCAACATGATGGCCTCTGATTGAAATGCAATTTGACCAATTTCGCCATGAGGCAATGCCTGTTTCGTGTTATAATCTACAATTTTAGCTTCTACGCCTGGAAATGGTTTACCAATACTGCCTTTCTTATGATTTTGCGCTGGCATTAGTGTACAGGCTGATACCAGTTCCGTTAGACCATATCCTTCTCTTATTTCAATGGATGCATGACCTTCCTTTAGTAGCTCATTAAACTTTATTCTTACAGATTCACTGAGTTGTGAACCGCCACTGAAGACACCTTTCAAAAAGGACAAATCCATTTTCTTGTTTTCGAGGAGAGGAATCATTTTTGAGAATAACTTCGGAATCCCTGTAATGTAATTGGGTTGATATTTCTTAAACATTTTCATAAACATTCTGTCTTCAAAGTAGGGTAATAAAAGAATTTCACCGTGCTGCACGACAGCAGTGTGTATGCAACTTACAAGTCCATAACCATGGAAAATAGGTAAAATTGCAAGAATTTTATCACCATCTTCTCCGTTTTCACGATTTAAGCCAGTTTGAATGGCACAAGTGTTGATATTCTTATCTGACAAGCAAATGGCTTTGCCATTGCCTGTAGTGCCACCTGAAAACAATATCACTGCGGAAGCATTATAATCTTTAAGAAGTTCTTCCTTATAGGTATTAGTATATTTTGGACAGTAAGGCATTTGATTTGTAATTTTTAAATAGATTTCCTTTGGGAATGTAAGAATCTTATGGTGTAATGTCATAAATTCATTAGGTGATACCAGTAATATATGATTGTAAATTTTAAGAGATTGAAAAGCAACTTGCTGCTTTTTAAAGCTGTTTAAAATAAATAAAACCTTAGGTTTCATTTTTAGCAACAGGTGCTCATAATCTTTAACCGGAATATCCGGATGAATAAAATTCACTTGGGCACCAATTGCATTGACTGCATAAAACAAGACCAAAGCTTTTGGAATATTGGGTAGGCAAATGGATACAATATCACCAGAACCAATCTTTAAAGTCTTTAGATAGGATGCTGTTTTAAGGACGTCATTGTGAAAATCTTGATAGGTTCTTTGATAGCCAAGGAAATTATAGATGTTCCCAGTAGGATTATGCGCACAAGCTTTTTTCAGCATTTCATAAAGGGTTTGTGTATTTTGAATCACTATAAAACCTCCGGATTTTCCATATAATAAACAAAATCATTTAAAGCTTTTGCCATATAAATACCATCCGCAATTCTTTCATCAATGGTAAAATTAACATGAACTATTTTTGCTGTTATTATTTGTCCATCGACCACCAGAACTTCCTCATGAATTTTTCCTAAAGAAGCAAAAAGGGATGTTGTTCCAAATTCATACATGTGATGAAAAGGTGCTTCAAGTCCAATACTGCCTACATTGGTTAAATAGGCACTTGAGAAAAGTGGATTATCATCTATGAATTTCCTCGATAACAAACCAAAATGATTCATGACATTAACGCCATAAAAAATAAAAGTTGTAATCCATTTAGGAAGAGATGTCAATGTTTCAATGGTATGATCGGTTTCATCATATTCACCTTTTTTAACAGACTGAACTTGCTTAGCAATTTTTTCACTGATAGACTTAAGATTATCTTGATCATCAAAAAATACTTTTACATTGGTTTCAGTAGAAGTTTCTGTTAGCTCTTTTTTTGCCATAAATGAGAAAGCCATATGATTTCTTTGGTAAACACGCTTTCCAACAACAAAACGATTGAAAACAGGTTTTTCATCGCCTAATCTTTTTAGAGCGGCAATAAAGATATGAAATAGTTTTACATTATTTTCATCACAAAAATCAAGGGTTTTATCTAAGACAATTTTTTGCGTAAAATAAATGGATGCTCCAATACGTGTTGGCATGATAAAAGGAAAAAACTTAACATAGTTTGGTAGTGTTGTGATTATTTTTCCATCAGCACGATTATAAATTCCCATAATGACCTCTTTTCTAGTGGATCTACTAATTTTATTATATCCATTTTTTAGTATGAGTACACCAATAATTCCAATTTGCTCATTCAATTTAATTTTGAGAATATTTAATAATCCCTTTGTTATTTATATATGCGCATAATGAAAAGGAGATTGATCAAACTATTCTGGATTTTGATTTGAGTAGAATAAATTAAAAATTTACTTTATAATGAAATTATACAATCATGAAAGGAATTATTGTTTTGGAGAATATTAAGCTAAATAGAGCAAAATCAGTACTACAATCACTTATAGAAAAAAAGAATCCATATACAATGTCATTAATTGATGGAGATGAATTAATGACTGATGAGCGTTTAATAAGGTTGTTTGAATACCTAAATGAGATTTTACATGATTATGCGAAAATGAGTAGATCTATTGAATACAAAGGGAGAACGTTTATCTTTGACGATGAATTGGAAATGATTCAATTACCCAACTATGATATTGGTATATCTGAGTTCTGTCAATCGGTTAATCAAGTTGTTGATGATAGCATTAGAAAAAAGATATCGGTTGTTAATTTTAATAACAGCTTAAGAAAATTAGGTATAATTCGTGATGATATAAAAGAAGGTGCAAAAGTGACTCGTATTACTGAATTTGGAATGTCTGTAGGATTATATGAAATAGAATCCACTTCATCAAAAGGTGAAAAATATCTAAAAGTCATGTATAATGATCAAGGTAAAAAATTTTTATTAAGTCATTTAAAGGAAATTGTAAACATCGTTGAATAAGCTATCCAAAAGGATAGCTTATTCTTATGTTATTTACCACAACATTTTTTATATTTCTTACCACTACCACAAGGGCAAGGATCATTTCTGCCGATTTTTGGACTGTCCCTTTTTTCTGTCATTGAACGTTCTGAGAGTGTGTAACCACGGTTACCCCATATTCTGATATGTTTAGATGCTGGGATCATAACCGCCATGAGTTTCTCCAAATCTAATTCTGAGTATATTCTATAACCGATTTCCTCTAGGGATTCGATCAAAATATCAATATTACCTTGATCAGCAAAAGCCTTTAAAATAAACATTGCTGATGTCTCTTCTTCTTTGTAAAGACCATTTGAATAAAGATATTCTAAATATTTCTGAAAAGTTTCATGATTACCAAAATAATCATCATTCGCATACTTTATAAACTCTTCATAATCCGTTGTAAAGTAGGTTTTATTCGATTTAAGGAACTCATTTGCGACTTCAATATTTTCAAGAAAAGCAGGATGATATAGTACATTGTTTTGGATGTAACACAGGTCGCGTTCTTCATATAAAGGAAAAAATTTTGTGATATTATCAAAATTCTCGGTTATATTAAAATAAGAGTCTTCGTAGACTTCAATCAAAACCTTTTTCAAGTCTTCATAGCTGATTACACCATATAGATTTATTGAAGCTTCTACTCCTCTTAGAATACTAAAATAGCCATCTCTAATGTCTTCTAGGATATCAGAGGATATTTTCGAAAATGAATTTTTCACTTCATCAGTAATCCAAATGAGATATTCATCACCTTCCTTTTTTGCTAAAATAATATATCTCTGCAAAAGATACTCTAGTTCGTTAAGAACATCTTCATTAACAATTAAACTTTCATTTTCTATGAGTTGTATAAACCAACTCATTTCATCATCGTATAAGGTTATTATCTTGTCAAATAAAGCATTTGGATCAATAAAAACTTTAATTATCTCCAGTGTTAGCGCATTAAAATTTTCATTGAGTTGAATAGACCATTTTTCAAGAAGAAGATGAAAATCTTCTTCAGAAAATTCATTTAAGATTTCAATGATATTTTTATTAAATATGCTTTGCAATGGATGACGATGTAGAGATTTACTTTCTAAAAATGAATAGTAATTATATTTGAATTCTAGGATTTCCTGTGTTGTTTCTCTTGATACTGGAATATCAATTGAAGTAAACATTTGATCAAGATAATCGTAATCTGGTAATGACTCTATAACAATTGCTTTAGGACGGTTATACTTCTTAAGAAGATTAATTATAAAGGTCTTTTGGTCATTTTCATTATTTGAAGAAATGATATAATCTACAACAGTATGATCGATTAATAAAGTAATTGTGTTATGCAATTCATGATCAACCATGGATCTAGACATTGCAAATGTCCAGACTTCATGAGTTTGTTGCATTTTGTTAATTTGATAACGCTCAAGATCATTAAAAATATCATGTTTTTTATCGGATGTCATATGGGTTAAAATAGTTTCCACGGAACTAATCTTATTTTGATCATGTATTAAGATATCATTTGAAATTAAAGGCAATTGAACATTTTTTAATGTCTGATTAAGTTTTATCATGAGATGTGTAAGTGAGTCAATTTGATCTTCTTGTAACGCTATTGCATTTCCGTTTTCATCATAATAGGTTATTATTGGCACAGGATATACATCAAAATCTAAATCACAATCAAATCCATATTTTAGGTATTGAAATTCATAAGGATGTATTGGGTTTACTTCCTTAAAATATAGAAAATGTCTTAGACCTCTCAAGCCTTCATAAATCATAATGCCAGTATATTCATCTGCATATCCCATAATGTTGGCAAAGTATGACTTGTTCTTATGCTCAATAAGAAATAATTGATTTTCGTCAATGCTTTTCCAATATTCTTTTTCTTGATAAAAGTTGATTTCTTTCATTAAATCTTTGTTCATAGATGAAGGTGACATCTGCATAAAATTACTTTTTTTGTTTAATAATAAATCCATATCTAAAAAATCATTCAATAAATGATCATAAAAATCTTTTTGATTGTAATCAAAAGAGAGCCAACTTTCTTTGTTTTCTCTAGTAATGTTATTAACTTCTTTTGAAAAATTTAAGTCAACTATATTGACAGAAGCAAGATACTTGTAAAACTTACGTATAGAAGTAATTGATTCCTTGACATAATTTTGAGATGAAAATAGGAATTGTGTTGGTACCCATTCATTAAAGTATTCCAGAATATATTCTGGTTTACCAGGTAGTTCATAATGTTTTACAAGTATGAAATCGTCATAGTAGTCCAATATTTTTTCTATGTGTTTTCTGACGGTATCATATGATAGATTTTCAGTTAATAAAGCACTATGAAATTGTTCAATTATTTTATTCATGTTTAACCTCCTAGCCAATTACTTTATTTTAACATAAATTACTAAAACTTTTTAATATTGTTTATTGTACTTCTTGATGAATAGTGCTTGCACACTCGTTACTTTAGTTGTGAGTTAGAGCATAAAATTTAGGCAGTATTAGGTAATTTAATCTGTAAATTGAGGGAATATTCCCT
>JAFGVN010000144.1 GCA_016937975.1 Clostridia bacterium | reverse complement strand
TTTAGTAGGTTTACGTCAAAATTCAACAAAATAGAGTCATTTACCACAAATGTTGTGATAAATGACCCCAAAAGTCTACAGTCTGAAGCTGATTCATAAGAATCAGCTTAACATTATTTTGAGAAATTCACGAAGGATTTAATGACCTTACGTACATCTTCTTGATTAACTTTACCATTCTCATCACTTTCAAGCATACAAGTCTCTGCATTACTTTCTAAAATAGCCAGTCCAACCTTATTAACAGATGAACGAATTGCAGCAATCTGAATTAAAATTTCATCACATGATTTGTTTTCTTCAACCATTTTTTCTATACCGGCAATATGCCCCTTGATTGTTCTTAAACGATTGATTATCTTCTTTTTACTATCTTCCAATGTTGCCTCCCGTCATATATGAAAACTGTACCATATTTCCTTTTAAAATCAAATATTATTCACTAATTTTGTCTAAAATTCCTTTTGCATCATCTGCACTAAAGGTAAAATTTTTAATAATACCTTCTGGATCAATATAAAATGCTGCAGGTACACCAATGACATCGTAGTTTTTTCCTATTTCATTATCAACATCGTAGTAACTGTACTCTTCTAAACCATGATCAGAAATAATTTTTTTAGCTTGATCGATGTCATCATGAGAAGATAAGTTGGCAATAATGACAGCAACTTCATCCCTTGAAGTCGAATCAATCACTTCTTTTATTTGAGGTAACTCCCCAATACACGAGGTTCAGGTTGTTGTCCAAGCTAAAATGAATACGGTTTTTCCAGAAAAATCACTTAATTGTATCGTATCTCCAGAATAGTTTTCTACTTTAAAATTAAAAGCTTCATCACCAATATCAGCACCACTTCCAGAACTACAAGATACTAAAAATAATGTAATCAATAGCAAAACCGCAATTTTCTTCATCATAACCTCCTAGATGAACAAGTTAATATCTGAATTTTCACCTTCAGCTAAATAAGTTGCTACACCACCAAGTTTAACACCATCAATCAATTCATCTTGGTGTACACCCATTAAATCCATAGACATGTTACAAGCAATGATTTCAACACCCGCTTCAATGGCCTGTTGAATCATCATCTCTAATGAATCAACATTGTATTCATCCATTAAACCTCTAATCATTTTAGCACCAATACCACCCATATGCATTTTAGATAATTTAAGGTTTTTACTGCCTCTTGGCAACATTCTTGAAAACATTCTTGAAATAAAGTTCTTTTTGATTTTTATTTTCTCATGTTTTTTAATAACGTTCAAGCCCCAGAATGTAAAGAACATTGTTACTTTTCTTCCCATTGCTGCTGCACCGTTTGCAATTACAAATGAAGCAATTGCTCTATCTAAATCATCACTGAAAACTACCATTGATTTGTTATTTGTAACCATATGGTTTTCTAATTGAACTGCGCCACCTTTTTGAATTTTTGCAAAGAAAGCATTGCCATCGAAACCTGAATCTAAAACTTCATTACCTGTACTATGTGCCCATTTTCTTATATCTGATTTGAAACCTGGGTCTGTTGCTGTTACATTTAAAACATCACCAGGCTCTAAAGTTTCCATAGATTTGAAGACTTCTCTAATTGGACCTGGACAACTTAAACCACAAGCATTTAATGAAACTTCCTTGCCCGTTTTTTTACTTGATTCATGTGGCATAAAATAGTCATCTAATTTAGCTGTGTTTGTATCATTACAGAATGTGCCTCCTGTACAATGCTCATCTCCTTTTTTGTTACAAACAACACAGTTATAAGTTGAGTATCCACCAGATAAATTATATACATTTTCAAAACCATTTTCTTTTAAGATTCTTAATGCAATATAGCCTCTAACACCTACAGCACAATAAACGATATATGTTTTCTTTTTATCTAATTCCTCTAATCTATTTCTTAATTCATCTACTTCTATATGAATTGAACCATTGATATTACCAAGACTAACTTCTTCAGTAGTTCTAACATCAATAATCACAGCACCCTTTTCTGCCATAGGTTCAACTTCATGCCAGTTAATAGTAGGGCAAACACCTGTTAACAAGTTCTCACCAGCAAATCCGACCATGTTTTCAGGTGCTTTTGCTGAAGAAAATGGTGGTGCATAAGCCAATTCGATGTCTTTTAAATCATACACAGTTGCACCGAATCTGATTGCAGTAGCCATTGTATCAATACGTTTGTCTACACCTTTGTAACCAACAATTTGAGCACCTAAGATTTTACCATCCATATCAAAAATTGTTTTAAATGCCATTGGGAATGCACCTGGATAGTAACCAGCATTTGATTTAGGATGGATAATTAAAGTTTCATAATCTTTATGAACAACTTTTCCAGCTCTCAATAAATCTTTTTCATTTAAACCTGTATTTGCAACTGTAATATCAAAAACTTTTGCAATAGATGTTCCTTGTGTACCAGTATATTTTTCATTAGCACCACAAATGTTGTTTGCTACAATACGTCCTTGCTTGTTTGCTGGACCAGCTAACGGAATCATCGCTTGATCTTTTGTCATAAAGTGTTCAATTTCAACGGCATCACCTAAAGCATAAATATTAGGATCACTTGTTTTCATATAAGCATCTACAACAATACCACCACGTTGATTTAATTTTAATCCAGCATCTTTTGCTAAAGTACTGTTCGGTTTAACACCAATTGATAAAATAACCATATCTACATTGAGTGTCTTTCCACTATTTAAAACAACTTTAGTTTTATCACTGTAATCTTCAAAATAGTTTACACCATCTTCCAAGATTAAATTTACATTTTTCTCACGCATATGTGCGTGAATACCTTGAGCCATATCAAAGTCTACAGGTGTCATAACCTGATTTGCCATTTCAACTAGGCTTACTTGTAAATTTAAATCATGTAAGTTCTCTGCCATTTCAATACCGATGAAACCGCCACCAATAACTGCAGCACTTTTAATTTTATTGGTATGAATGTGCTCAATAATTTTGTCCATATCATCCATGTTCCATAACACAAAGATATTTTTTGAATTGATACCTTTGATAGGTGGTTGTAAAGGTGTAGAACCTGGTGATAAAACAAGCACATCATAACTTTCAGAATATTCTCTATTTGAAGTTAAATCTTTAACAGTAATTGTCTTTTCTTCTTTGTTAATGGATAGAACTTCGTTTAAAACTCTAACATCTACATTAAATCTCGCATTGAATGCTTCTGGCGTTTGTAATAATAAATTATCTCTTTCTTGAATCGCTCCACCAATATGATATGGTAAACCACAGTTTGCAAAAGAAATATATTTACCTCTCTCAAACATAATGATTTCAGCTGTTTCATCATTTCTTCTAAGTCTCGCTGCAGTACTGGCACCGCCTGCAACACCACCGATGATTAATACTTTTTTACTCATTTATTCGTCCTCCCGTACCCCTAGCAAAGGGGTTTTTTATTAACATGATACACTGTTTCATAAACAATGTCAAACATTTCACAAAATATTTGTTAAAAATTTACCTAAAATATTTCTACCCCAATCATTAAATGATTACCCATTCTTTTCGATACAGAATAAAAAAAATACACAGCGAACTGTGTATTAACATGATCCTGAACCATATTCACTTGTTACAACAAATCCTTTTCTGAAGAAGTTTGAGATAAAGTCAATTTGGAATGATCCAAAACTATCTATAATGTCTTCACTTACAACGAATTTGTAACCTTGCTTTTCTTCTAGGTAATCATCATCTACTTGTTCATCCAGAACAAGACCAAATACTGGACCACCTCAACCAAAGCCATTAATCATTACTCTAAATGCTTTATCTGGATTTGGGTATCTTTCAATCAGCTCTTTTAATGCCTCTTCTGATACTCTTAATTTCATATATACGCCTCCTCAAAACCCTCCTGGTAGGGGGGTGTCTTTATATTACAAAAATCTGCCTCCGATGTCAACATTTTTTTGATTTTTTTTTATGCACAATTTGCACACAGGTTTTGTGGATAACTAATAATCCTTCTACAGCCTAGAAATTCAATGTTTTTTAAAGTATAATACGATTATAGAATATTTTTATCCACAGGAGGACATCCATGTCTTGGAAAAGTCGCGGCGTTCGAGGCTCTGCATTAGAAGAATTAATTGTATTTACAAACGAATTTTATCAGAAAAGAAATTTAGCAAGAGTTGACAAAATTCCAATTCCCATCAAAATTATTGAACAAGGTAAAGACGGTATGATAAACAAAGCCTTTTATGAAAAGAAATCCACTGTCGATTTTATTGGTTTTGTTCAAGGCGCAAGCATCATTTTTGATGCCAAAGAAACAGCGTTGAATCATTTGCCCTTTAAGAATATACATGAACACCAAATTGAATATATGAAAGATATTACATTTCATGGTGGTCTAGCATTTATCATCGTTCATTTTAAAAAAGAAGATATTTACCATCTTATTCCCTATGAAGTCATTCAGAGGTATTATGATTTGGCTAAGGCAGGCGGCAGAAAATCCATCCCTTTAGCGGAGCTCAATCCTGATTTTGAAATTCCTTACAATAATAATGGTATTTTAAATTATTTAAAAATCCTAAATGTCTATGTAGAATATAAAAACACAGACAAAATAAGCGAAGTCTAACGACTTCGCTTTGCTATTGCATTAGATAATAATGCAAATTCTTCTATGGAAAGCGTTTCACCTCTTCTACCTGGATCGATACCAGTTTCATCAAATATAGTCTTTAAATTGTCTTTCGATATTTGCATAATACCTGAAGATAATGCATTTAACAAAGTTTTTCTTCTTTTACTAAAAGCATCCTTAACGGTCTTAAAGAATATATCTTTTGAAATCAAATCAACAGATGAAGGTCTTATCTTAAGTCTAATAACTGAAGATGAAACATTAGGCTGTGGCATAAATGAAGATTTTGGTACCACAGTAATGATTTCAGGATCGGAATAATACTGTACTGCTACAGATAAAGCACCATATGCTTTTGTGTTTGGACCAGCCATCATTCTATCTGCAACTTCTTTTTGCACCATTACTACAATATCACTAATTGGCAATTCATCTTCCAATAATTTCATGACAATTGGCGTCGTAATGTAATAAGGTAAATTTGCTACAACTTTTGGCGGGTGATTATTAAATTCCTCTGAAATAATAGATTCCAAATCAATTTTTAAAATATCATTATTAATCACCTTTACATTATCAAATGAAGCTAAAGTTTCTTCCAAAACAGGTAAAAGGAAACTATCAATTTCAACAGCTACAACTTGTTTTGCTCTGCTTGCCATTTCATATGTCATAACACCGATACCTGGACCAACTTCTAGAATATAATCCTCTTCAGATATTTCTGCACCATTCACAATAGACTGAACAACTTGCTCATTGATTAAAAAATTCTGACCTAGTCCTATAGAAAATTTAAAATCATACTTTGCCATGATATATTTAATTGTACTAGGTGAAGTTAATTTTCCTATCATTTATTCTCCTAACTTTGAAGCTGCCGCTTCAAATTCCTCTCTTGTAATACCATAACTATTTAAACGTTTTAAAAATGTCTTTGCATTGCCATATCCAATACCTAACAATTTTCCCATTTCATCTCTACGTTGTACAGCAAATTCACTAATAATTAAATCATGGTATAATAAATCTTTTTTCGTAAAGATTTCAGGATAATCCTTTAATACAACATGAGCCTTATTCAATGCATCAATAATTGCATCTGGCTTAGCATTTTCAATGCCAATATCATCATCTTTTGTCGCCAAAGCTCTAGGAATAAAGGCGTGCTTCACACCTGGTACGCGATCACTAATTCTTTTACGGATTTGTTCTCCTGCATAATCCGGATCAGTTAATACGATTACACCAACTGATCCTTGAGCTTTCTTTATAAGTTGAAAGGTACTTTCTTTAATACCAAAACCATGGGTAATGATAATTTCAGCTTCAACTGCTTGTTTAACTGCCGTTTCATCATCTCGCCCTTCCACAACAATTACCTCTTTGATTTTCATCAATAACCAAATCCTTTAATATATTCACTTTCAACATCATCTTCTAAGATATAAATTCTTACATTTCTACGACCGTATCGCATGGCAGCTGTATGACTGCTAATAAACAAATCAACTTTATTACCTTTTATAGCACTCCCTGTATCTTCTGCTACAGCAAAGCCATAATCAGCGCCACTGCCCATAGATTCTACATAAACATTAGATCCTAGAGGAATAACACTTGGGTCAACTGCAATAACACCCGGCCTGGCTTGAGTGCCTAAATAAGTAATTCCATAACCAGGCTCTCCAGGATATTTCCCACAACTTGCATAAGACAAGTCATATGCTGTTGATTGACACACAATCACTTTAGAGTATCTAAATGGAACACCCCTACTGGTAACAAATAAGTCTTCAGTTCCCTTGTTCTTAATTTCATTAACGGGATCTTTTACTACAACTTCATTGATTATATTTCTTGAAATCAATTCATCATTTTCATAACGTAATCTGTAATTTACAGATTTTACTCCTAACTCTCCATCCTGAATAACAATAGTTTCTGTATCATCAAGGTTGTTCACTAAATTAATTTCTGTTAAATATGGAATTTGGTAAGATTCACTAACAAATTCATCTCTTACCCGGGTTATAGAAATATTTTCACCTGGTGAGATTTTACCATCAACAAAAGGTTGAACAACATCAAGTGCTCCAAGTTCTATATTTTGTTCCTCCAGTACTTCTCTTACAGTATAATGGGTGGTATAAATTTCTTTCTTTTCTAAACCATCATGAATGGTTATCCCATAAGAACGGTTAATTTGAATATTCATACCTGTTTCTATTTTAGTTTCCAAAGTAGGTATCACTTCATCATACTCTGACAAAATAATACTGCAAGCTTCTAAAGCCTCTTCAACTGTAAGATCATAAGTTTTAATTTCATAGGTTTTATCTAAATCTGAAATTGTAATATTTTTAATACGAGTTTCCCGATAATATACTAGGGCAATTGACGAGATCGTAAAAGCCGCAATGATCACAATGTAAAATAATGAAATTTTAAACTTCTTCATCTTGGCATCCTCCTATCTTAGCCGTTTAATTTCAAAAACCACTACTTAATAATATATACTGTTTGAACAAGAAGTTCAAACAGTATATAAAAATTTAAATCTTAAAATATTTTTTTGCATTCTCAAAGGTCACACGACAAACCTCTTCATAGGAAAGGCTTTTAATTTCTGCAATTTTTTCTGCAACATATTTAACATATGACGATTCGTTTCTTTTTCCTCGCATGGGATGAGGTGATAAATAAGGTGAATCCGTCTCAATTAATAATTTTTCCAATGGAATCATCTCAACAACTTCAACTGTTTTTCTGGCATTTTTATATGTTACAGGGCCAGCAATTGAAATATAAGCTCCTAAATTAACATATTGCCTTGCAAGTTCTGCACTTCCAGAATAACAATGTAGTAACACACCTGTTTCAAAGGCATTTTCTTCTTTAAGAATATTGAATACATCTTGGTTGGCTTCACGATCATGAATTATAACTGGTAAATTCAACGCTTTTGCTAATTGCAATTGCTTTCGAAACCAATAACGCTGTGTTTCCCTTGGTGAATAATCATAGTGATAATCCAATCCAATTTCACCAATTGCCTTAACTTTCGGATGTTTTGCCATCTTCTTTAAAAGGGTAAGCATCATATCATCCAGTGAACTTGCATCATGGGGATGAACACCTACAGCAGCATAAATAAAATCATATGTTTCAGCAAGCTTAACTGCATTCATTGAACTTTCATAATCAGCACCTGGATTCATTATCAATTCCACACCTTCATCTTGAGCTCTTTTTATGACTTCGTTCAAATCATTTTTAAACTGATTTGCATCTAAGTGAGCATGTGAATCAAATAACATGAATTCCTCCTAGCTAACTGTACTTCCTGACGGCATATCAACTGATACTAATTTAAGATCTTTTCCTGAGGTTGCAGCCAAAATCATGCCTTCTGATGTTTCACCTCTAAGTTTTACAGGTTTTAAGTTTGCTACTAAAATTACTTTTTCACCAATTAACTCATCTGGATTATAGTGTCCCGCTATACCTGATACAACTTGTCTAGTTGTATTACCAACCTTGAGTTGTAACACCAATAGGCGATCTGCCTTTTTATGTTTTTCAACCTTAATAATTTCTGCAACTTTAAAATCTAACTTTTCAAAGTCCTCAAAGGTAATTTCTGGTTTGAAAACAATTTCTTCTTCTTTTGGAACTTCAGTTTTTGGATATTTGGCATCTATTGCAGCAGCAATTTCTGCAAGCTTTTTCTCCTCATCTAGACGGGCAAATAACGGTTCGCCTTGGTTTACTTTCGAACCTGCAACTGTACCGTCAAATGATTGAACAGAAGCAAAGTCTACATGAACTGCATTAATTTGTTCCTGAATCTTTTTAGCCGTATCCGGTATGAAAGATTCTAAGAGGACTGAAGCAATTCTAATGGTTTCAAGCAAATTGTACAATACTGTACCTAATCTACCTTGTTTATCTTCTTCTTTTGCAAGAACCCAAGGATAAGTTTCATCAATATATTTATTACTTCTTCTTAATAATATCCATAATGTTTCTAAGGCATCTGCAATTTTATATTCATTCATTTTTGCAGTGACTTCATTTACAGTGTTTAATGCAATCGAAATCAAATCTTGATCTAAAAGATTATCTTCTTCATTTAAAACCACACCAGGATTTTGAATCACGCCATCAAAGTACTTATTTACCATTGCTACTGTTCTATTTACTAAGTTACCTAGAACATTTGCAAGATCTGTATTTACTCTAGAAATCATCATATCATAAGTAAAGGAACCATCTTGAGCATATGGCATTTCCCTTAACACATAGTATCTTACAGCATCTAAACCAAAGAATTCAACTAAGTCATGAGCATAAACCACATTCCCTTTAGACTTACTCATTTTATCCGTACCTGTTAACAACCAAGGATGTCCTAATACTTTTTTTGGTAATTCCACATCTAATGCCATTAATATAATCGGCCAATAGATTGTATGGAATCTAACGATATCTTTACCAATCACATGAACATCTGCAGGCCAGTACTTCTTAAACAAATCGCTATGATTACCATCTATATCATAACCAATGGCAGAAATATAATTACTTAAGGCATCAATCCAAACATAAACCACATGACCTGGATCAAATTCAACTGGAATACCCCAGTCAAAAGATGTTCTTGAAACACAAAGATCTTGTAAACCAGGTTTAATGAAGTTGTTAATCATCTCTCTCTTTCTAGATTCTGGCGAGATGAACTCAGGATGTGATTCATAATGTTCTACTAAACGATCTGCATAATTTGATAATTTTAAGAAATATGCTTCTTCTTTAGCTTGTTCAACTGGACCACCACAATCCGGACACTTACCATCATTTAACTGCGTATCAGTCCAAAATGATTCACAGGGTTTACAATAAGAACCTTCATATGCACCTTTATAAATATCGCCTTTATCATACAATCTTTTAAAAATTTTCTGTACAGTCTTCTTGTGCTCAGGATCAGTGGTTCTGATAAATTGGTCATAGGATACATTCATATCATCCCATATTTTTCTGATTTCTCCTGCAATGTGATCTACATGTGCCTGTGGTGTAATACCTTCAGCAATCGCTTGATCTTGAATTTTTTGGCCATGCTCATCTGTTCCTGTTAAAAAGTAAACGTCATAACCTTGTTTTCTTTTATAACGTGCTATTGCATCTGTCATAATCGCTTCATACACATTCCCAATATGAGGAATCCGAGATGTGTAAGCGATCGCCGTTGTGATGTAATATTTCTCCATTTTATCCTCCTTCAAAAATATAAAAAACGCCTCGTTCCTAAGGGACGAAGGCGCGCTCGTGTTACCACCCTAATTCATAGTTGACTTGTATAGATCCATCAACTACCTCAATGTGAAATCTCACAATACGATAACGTGTATTAAACGTTGAAGCTTTTCGACTTCAATGCTCCAGGGCCATTTTCATCAATACTCTCTTCACTGATTTCCACCAACCATCAGTTCTCTAAGCAAGTTTTCTTGAATCTCTTCCTTTCATTGCATCCTTAATTTGAAAAAAGTATATCACAGAATGATTAAAGAAGCAAACTCTATCTTCTACTCCTATAAATTGAAACAAAAAATTAAAGACGCCATAGCGTCTTACAATTTTCTTCTACCTTCAAGGGACTTACTCAGTGTCACTTCATCAGCATATTCAAGATCACCACCAATTGGAATACCATGTGCAATCCGAGATACGTCAATGCCAAGTGGTGATATAATTCGAGAAATATACATTGCCGTTGCTTCTCCTTCAATTGTAGGATTCGTTGCAACTATCACTTCTTTGATTTCATGATTTGACAATCTTGAAAGTAATTCTTTAATTTTAATATCATCAGGACCTATGCCATCCATGGGCGATATTGCACCATGCAAAACATGATATAAACCTTTGTATTCTCTTGTTTTTTCAATTGCCAAAACATCTCGTGATGATTCAACAACGCAAATGATAGATTGATCTCTTTTCTCGTTTGTACAATAGACACATGGATCAACATCTGTAATATTAAAACAAACAGAGCAAAACCGTGTCTTTCTTTTTGCTTCTACAATGGCATTTGCAAGAGCAAATGCTTGGTCTTCTCTTATACTGAGCACATGAAAAGCCAAGCGTTGTGCTGTTTTTCTCCCAATACCTGGTAGTTTTGAAAATTCATCAATCAACTTTGAGACAGGTGCAATAAAATTCATATGAACTCCCTAGAATAAGCCAGGCATCTTTAATCCAGATGTCATAGAACCCATAGCTTCTGACATTGCTTTCTCAGCTGCTTTTATAGCATCATTTACAGCAACCATAATTAAGTCTTGTAACATTTCAATATCATCAGGATCTACAATTTCTTCTTTTAATTCAATTGCAGTAATCTCTTTTTTACCATTTGCTACAACACGGATTGCACCACCACCAGCAGTTGCTTCAAATTCTTGCTCTTCAATCTCAGATTGCATTTTTTCCATATTCTTTTGCATTTGTTGAACTTGTTTCATCATATTGCCCATATTACCAGGCATTTGTGGTTTTCTTCCTTTTGACATATTATTCACTCCTTTTTTTTCATAGTGTTATTGTAACATCATTTATCTTCAATTTCTAATTTATTTTTATGGCTCCCTAAAAAGTCATATAACTTATCTTCTGGTTTAGAATATTCATTTTCGTCTTCATCAGAATTTTTTGTTATATATTGAACACGAAGTGCTTTTCCATAAACCTGTTGTATTGCTTGTTCTACAATAACTCGGTTTTCAGGTTTTTCTATTGCAATCATATGGAAACCATAACCTTCTTTATAGGATACACATAAATGATGTTCTTTAATTCCTTCAAAATGACCATCAACGAGTAACGCATGTGTAGAAATTTTAGTCTGCTTCACTAAATCAAGAACTTCTTCCCACAAATCTTCAAGTGATTCTTCATCAAGATTTAATTCTTCTGAAGAAGCATATTGAATTGGCTCTTCAACAATTTCCTCAATAATTTCCTCCTGGGATACTGAAGACATTGAATGCTCTATGATGCTCTTCTCAACATTAACCTCTTTAGAGATTTGTTGTGATAATTGTGGTACCGCTACTGGTCTCTTTTCTAATTTTTCAAGTCTTTCCATAATACTTTCTACAGATGTCTCTAAATCTGGCTGAAGAATTTTAATCAAACCAATCTCCAAAATAACTCTTGAGTTAGAAGACCACTTTGAATCCACTTCTACTTGTGTCAAGATATTGATACTACGGATTAGTAGATTCAAAGACATTTTTTCACCATGTTGACGAATTAAATCCAAGGTTTCTTCAGATACATTCACCAATGCACTTAAATCTTTTGAGATTTTCACTAGCATTAAATACCTTAAGAACTCAATCAACTGATTTGTAAATCGTTTAATATCCTTACCACTTGAGATAACATCATTTAATAAACTAAGTACTTTCTTCCCATTCGACTCATATAAACCTTCAACAAGGTCAAAAATTACGGATTCTGTTACTAAGCCCAAAACGTTATTTAAAATTTCCAATGAGATATGTTTATCTTCATTGGCTGCAAAACATTGATCCAAAATACTTAATGAATCTCTTGCTGCACCATCTGCCAATCTTGCAATTTGCTCTAATACCACATCATCATAAGTAAATCCTGATGCATCACAGATTCTACTCATTAGATTTTCTATATCTTTGTGTTGAATTCTTTTTAACTCAAATTTTTGACATCTTGAAATAATTGTGGCAGGTATTTTATGTAACTCTGTTGTAGCAAAAATAAAGATCACATAACTTGGCGGTTCTTCTAAGGTTTTTAATAACGCGTTAAAAGCACCAATGGATAACATATGGACCTCATCAATGATGTAAATTTTATATTTCATTCTTGATGGCGGATATTTTACTTTTTCTCTTAAATCTCTAATGTCATCTACGCCATTATTTGAAGCTGCATCTATTTCAATAATATCTATTGCATTATCTGACAAGGCTTGTTTACAATTTTCACAAACATTACATGGATTTCCCTCTACTGGCTCCATACAATTTAGTGCTCTTGCAAAGATCTTTGCTGTAGAGGTTTTTCCTGTACCTCTAATGCCACTAAATAAGTAGGCGTGAGCAACATTATCCGTTAACATTTGATTTCTTAGGGTATTGGTCAAATGTTCTTGTCCAACAACTTCTTCAAATACTTTGGGTCTAAACTTTCTATAAAGTGCTTTGTGGTCCATTTATACTCCTAACTTAACTTTTCAACCACTCGTTCCATCACCTGCACTATTTCAGGGCAGAATTGAGTACCTGCATATTTTTTTAGTTCTTCTAAAGCTTCATTAAAATTTCTAGCTTTCTGATATGAGCGGTTTGTGGTCATGGCATCAAAGGCATCAGCCACACCAATAATTCTAGCAGAAATCGGTAAGGATTCAATATATATATCAGGATATCCTTTTAAATCAAAACGTTTATGATGTAATAGAACGCCTTCAATGATATGTTCATGTAATTTCATCTCAGATACAATTCTTCCACCATTAAGAGGGTGTTTCATGATTTCTCTAAACTCCTCTTCAGACAATTTGCCTTCTTTTGTCAACGTCAAATCAGAAACACCTATCTTACCAATATCATGCAATAAACCTGCAATATCAATATAACCGACTTCATCATCACTCATACCAAGTTCTTCGGCAATCATTCTAGAGTATTTTGAAACTCTAATGGAATGATCTTCAGTATAAGCATCTTTAGCTTCTACCGTTGATGCCAAAGCTTTAATAATATTCAAGTAATTATTCTCAAGTTCCTCATACATTCTTGCTTTTTCAATAGCTGCAGAAGCTTGTGTTGTAAAGACTTTAAGGATCTTTAACTGAGCATCTGCAATGTGTTCTCTTAAACCAATGGACATCACACCTATGGTTGTATCATTATATTCAAGAGGTAAAAAAATCAGTTCTTGGGATTGATCGACAATACTGTAAACTTCATCGTAATTGTGAAAATAATCCTTATTTTTATCTGTGATAATAATGATTTTACTTTCTTTAATTGCTCTTCCTGAAATATCTTTATCAATATCCAAAAACTTTTCTTGTACCAAAGAATAAAACTCTCCAATACCAGCTACAAGTTGTAATCTGCCTTTATCATCGATTAATCTAATTGTACATATTAAAGGATTTAAAAGTCTTTCAATTCGAATAACAATGTGATTCAGCAAGACTTCCAATTTTTCTGGTCTCGTCAATATTTCACTGATTTCGTTTAATGTAGACGATATCATATTCTTCTGAATCATTTGCTTTTCAATATAACGTTCCTCAGTAATATCTCTGCTTACACCTTGAATTTTGACAAGTTTTCCATTTGAAAAAATTCTCTTAGTACTTGTAGCAAAAATTTCTTCACTTTCATTATTCTTTTTAATGAAAATGAGATCCATATCATCGTAATCCTCATAGAACATGTCTTGTAAAGCATCTTCATTATAACTGTCTTCTTTTAAAATATTTTCTAATTTTACACCAATTAACTCACTCGGTGTATAAGAAAGTTTATCTTCAACAATTGAATTAATATATTCAATACGTCCCTTTGTATCAATAACCCACATTAAATCTTTTATATTATCAACAAGTGTTTTGCTTTGCTTTTCAAAGATTTTTAATTCCATTGTAGAGGACTCTATCATTTCTGAGGACAAAGCAAGTTGTTGATTCAAGTCTTCCATAATCTTATTTTTCTCAAGAATAATCTCAGACTGGTCTTGAATGGATTCAATATTTTGATAGGAAGTTTGAATCATTTCATCAAACAACTCATAAACTTCCACTAACTCATTATTCTTATTAGGAGTTTGATCTATTTCTTTCTCTTTTGCCACTTGAGATACATAGTTTATGAGATTATTAATTGGAAGAATAAGATGATTTGATAATTTTAACAATATAAAACCAAGTAACAATAAATACATTAAGATTACAATACCAGCAGATAACAAATTTGATTTAACAAAGGATATTTCCCTGGAAATATTCATGACTAGAGTATACTTGTACTCATTGATTTCACTTGTTTTTGTTCTCCAAAGATAATATGATTTATTTTTGTAAAAGATAGAATTCTGACTTTCGGTAATTTCATTGATAATTTCATTGCTCTCATACAATTGGATTTGATTAAAAGATACCTTGAAATCAACATTTGGATTCATATAACCTTTTAAATTAGTAAAAATATATTCTTGATTCATAGAAAATACAATTATCTCATCTGCGCTATTCTTATAACCAAAATACAACAGTTGATCATTGAGATTTCCTATTTTTTTTACCCAAAAGTCATCATTCAAAGAGAAACTTTCAAATCTTTGGACCTTATCAGCCAAAAAGGCATTTTTTGCTGCATTCGTATATGTGCTTTTCTTTGTAATATAATAGTATTCTTCAATTTCATCATTTTTTTTAATTTCTTCAAGATAGTCTTTTATAAACTCAGAATCTTCATCAATATTTCTAGTGGTTAAATTTTCCAACAAAAAACTACTACTTTTTAGTAAGGCTTCATAATTACTAAACTGATTCTTTAACTCTGTTTCAAAGAAGCCAACTTCTTGATCAAACAATGCTTTTTCAGATTCTAGATTAATAGAATAATATCTATAAAAGAATATCAAAATAAACCCTATTGCAGGTACAATAGTGCTTATTATTAACATATTTCTTAATCTTATCCTAAAGCTCTTATTTTTCATAATATTAATCCATTATCCCACAATCAATAATTTCTTTGAAAACCCTTAATATTTGAGGATCATATTTTTTGCCGCTATCTTCTAGCATTTTGTTGAAAATTAAGTGATCAGAATCGAAAGTACCTGAAACTCTATAATTATCAAATTCATCTGCAATTTGAATAATCCTTGGAAATAGTGGTAAAGCATGAATGGTATCAAGGACTGGGTAACCTGATAAATCAAAATTCATATGATGCATTTCTATACCATCAAGAATGTGTTCATTCAAACCAATATCTTCTAACATTTTCCGACCAATTGAAGGATGATTTTTTACTTTTTCTATAGCAATTGGTGATGGATTGGAAAGATATTCATCTGAAATCCCAATCTTTCCAATATCATGTAGTAGACCACAAATTTCCAACTCGATAATCTCATCGTCATCTAAATACAGACGTTCTCCAATTTGCTTTGCATAACGCGCAACACGATTTGAATGACCAACTGAAGATGAATCTTTATCATCACCAGCTTCTGCTAAAACCTTAATCATACGGATATAATCTTTTTTTAATTTTTCATATATTAGTGCTCTCTCTACAACGATTAAAATTGTATTCGTAAATGATTTTAACATATCTTCTTTTTCTACCATTGAAACACGATCAATTGTAAGTGAAATAACTCCTCTTCCAATATCGTTATTTCCTACTGGAATAAAGATAATAGAATAACCATCTTCAAGTATCTGACTATAAATTTCCTCCTTGATTGGTAATTCATCCACTTTTGAAACATATAGTATTTCATTACTTTCAACAACATAAGTAAGACAATTATTTTCATAACTCAAGGATTGTCCAACAATATAATCAGAGCCAACTTCAGTTCTGGCAATTAATTCAAATTCATTGTTATCATTCAGAAATCTTATTGTGCCTGCAGACCATCCAAAAATACTATTTATTTTATCAAATATTGCCTTTGTCACTTGATTCATAGAGACATTCATAGATGCCGTCTCTGTTAAGTCCATAATAAGATTTTGCTCTTGAATCTTTACATTGTAATTATAATGTAATGCTTTAATATTCTTTGACGCTCTACAAATACCGTAAATATAAAGCAAATCTCCCGAATCACTAAAAACTCGTGATGTATTTGCTTCAACATTTTCGATTTGATTCTTAGAATTCAATAAATTAATGTCAATTTTTTTGTAATCTCTTTTGGATAACAAATCCAAAATCATAAATTTTTCAGCATAGAAATTTTGAATAATTTTCGAATAACTTTCTCCAATTAAATCCATTGATTCATAACCCAGTGTTCTACATAATGTCGTATTTACAAAAATAATTTTACCTTGACCATCTAAAACCCAAATCATGCCTTTTATGTTTTCAAGGATTGATTCATATTCTTTTCTCGATTTTCTAACTTTCTTATCAATTTGCTTTAGATTCTTATAGACCTCTTCCAAATCAATATTTTTATCCATTAAGACATCATTTTTTTCTTGAAGTTCTTTAATTCTATTATTTAATTTAATTTCTTCTATTCTTATTTGTCTTGAAAGTTTTTCAAATTCTTCAAATAGTATTTCAAACTCTTCATCCCAATCACCTGAAATAATAAAGTCATCTTGGTTTATCTGGACATCGCGATTCTTAATCCTATTCACAAAATTTAATAATGGATCACTTATTCTTTTTGCAATGGAAAATGCAAAAACAACTGACACAAGAATAACAAAAATAAAAAGTAAAGTCATTTCCAAACGAACATTTCTTATACTATCTGAGTAAGCATCATTTGCATAAATAATATCAATTTTTGTATTAATCTGGTTGAGATCATAGTGGCTTAAGGAATAACCTTCTTTTCTTTCAACTAAAACAAGTAAATCATTTAGTTTTTCTTCATTTTCTATATTATAGAGTTTAAGAATATTGTCTTCTTCATCTTTAAGAACATATACTGCTTCTTCAAGATTGGTGATTTGGGCAATATCTTCAATAATTGTATCCAAATAACAATCTACACCAAAAACACCATAGAATCTGTCATTTCTCTTGACTGGCATAGATAATGTGATGACCGTTTTTTCTGTAATAACATCTTGGTAAGGTTTGGTTATTGCAAAACCATTATTCTTTTTTGCTTCTTCAAACCATGGACGATCTTCTCCATCTACATTCGTTTCAATATTATGATCAATGTAGTCATTTCCGTTAATATCAGTATAAAAAGAATGTCCATAAAATTCGATATTTAAGTCTACAAACTGATTTAATGTTTGAATGATGAAATCTTTATCATCTGTCAAACCTAAAATTGGTGCATACAAACTTAGGTTAGTTTCAGAGGTTACAAAAAACTGTTCAAATTGTAAAATATCTTTTTCAACATTGGATTTTTGTGCCTTTACAATGTATCTACTATTATATAGATCACTGTTAAAAGTTATAAATAAGGTCAAAAAAATAACAGGGACTAGAATTGATGTAATCATAATCAATAATAATTTAAATCTGAAAACTGACTTCATCATTGCCTCCCCGTTTCTTCAAACATTCTATTTCTATTTTCTCATTTAGAGTATAGTTTATCAAGTAATATCTGTCTATAATCCATTTGTTGAAGGATTATCACTCAAAAATATTATTATTTTGATCATTTTTTTAAATTATACATTTTCTTCAAAAAATAAAAAAAGACCAATGTCTTTTTAAAGTTAAACCGTGCACTATTCTTCGAAATTTAAAAACGAACGATACAAAGGCAGTTAGCTCAAAATAGGCACCCCTACGTCACATGTGAAGGTTTGCTTACTGCTGCTTCCTTCCGGACCTGACAGGGTTCACAATTTCTCATTGCGTAGGACCCACTTCTCAACACCACTTACTTCAGTCAGACTTAACCTTTAAATCCCTTGAAATAGCATCAATCCTGTTATAGCGGATTACAGGTTACAAGGCACCGCTAGCGCCCCATCTAGCACGGTAAATATTTGAAATCTATTCAGATTTACGATCTTTCTTTTTTTCTCTCAATTCTTTAAAAAAAGAAGAGAGTATTTCAGCGCATTCGTTCTCTAAAACACCTGCTTGAACCTTAACATTATGATTTAATTTTGGTTCCTCTAATACCTTAAAAATCGAACTTACTGCTCCTGCTTTTGCATCTGTTGCACCATAGTATAGATTAACAATTCTTGATTGATAAATCGCGCCAGAACACATTAAACAGGGTTCCAGTGTAACATAAATATCACAACGTGTCAATCTCCATCCCTTTAGCACTTTAGCTGCCTCTTTAATTGCCAAAATCTCTGCATGGGCCAAGGGAGATTTCATCGTTTCCCTTAAGTTATGACCTCTTGCAATAATTTGATCATCTCTAACAATGACTGCACCGATGGGCACTTCATTTTTTTCATATGCTTTTCTAGCTTCAATTAAAGCTTCATTCATGTAAAATTCATGTTTGTTCATAGATGCTCCAATGGCGCACCCGAGAGGATTTGAACCTCCGACCTACCGCTTAGGAGGCGGTTGCTCTATCCTGCTGAGCTACGGATGCTAACCTTCATTATTATATCATATTTTATCTTACATCACAGTAGTATCTGCATAACTTTAAGTTTCCTTAATATATAGAAAAAAACGAGGTTAACTCGTTCTTATTTTTTCAAAATATAAATTACCGCTCTTCTATTTTTATAATGTTCATTCATTTGATCTGTTTTGTCAACTTGATCAGAACTACCTTTGTTAATTAATTCTATTCTACTCTCTTCAATACCCTTTTCAAGGAAATAAGCTTTAACACCTTGTGCACGTTTCTCTGAAATATTTAAACCATAAGGACCATCATCATAATATGGATATCCATTAATATGACCTTCAATGACAACTTTTAAATTTTCATATGTATTAAGGTAGCTTACCCATTCATCTAAAAGGGCAAAAGCATCACTAGGCAATTCAAAATCATTTTTGTCGAAAATAATTTCTGTTTTTTCTTTAATGATAATTTCGTCAACTTCTATATTTGAATTTTCTGAAGAAGTATCGCTTTCATTTTCAGTTGTATTTTCAACACTGTCTTCAGTCTCTACAGCATCAGATTCTTGATCGGTATTGTTCTCAGTGCCTTGCTCTTCATTTACAGCAGATGAATCTTCATTTTTTTCATCTACTGAAATAACTGTATTTTCTTCAGAATCTATTTCTGATTCAATTTGATTTTCTTGATTCTTCGTTGAATCCGAAGAATCTTTAAAATGCAAACTACCAATTTGAATAATACCGTATAAAAGCAGTATGCCCAGTAAAGAGAAAACAATCCATCCTCGTGTTGTTACTCTATATTTCATACGTCTCCCTACTTAATACCGTCAACAATATTAATGATTCTTTGAATTTCATATTCAATTACTGAAGTCTGTTTTTCTTCAAACTCCATACGTTCTTCTATATTTCTACGTAACATCTGAATTCTCTCTTCTAACTCTCTAATAGAAGATTCGTTCTTTGATTTAAAATCAGCTGTTTTTGCAACGGTATCTTCTAGAACCGTGTTTAATGCATCAATTCTAATATAGGCATCATTTAATAAATCTTCTTTCTTTAAACCTGACGCATCAATAATATTTAAAGTTGACTTCTTTTTAATGTCGATTGGCAAGTTTTCTGGTAATGCTTTCATGAAAACTTCTGCAATAAAAATAGTTTGTTTCGTATCTCTATCCAAGTTTTTATTTCTATATAATTCTTCAATTGAGATAAATTTGTTTTTCTCGTAGGATTCAATGAGAACATCTAATTTTTCTTCAATCTCAGGTTTAATTTTAGTTTCTTCCACTGGTGCTGAAAAAACAGGTCTATCATATGTAACTGGTTCACTTTTCTGAACTTCCCCATTTTCAACTACAGGCTTCTTTTCTTCTACCGCTTCAAGTAAGCCTAATTTTTCTAGAATACCTTTTTTTGTCACTGTACTGCCTCCTTATAATATGTTCATTAAGATTATTATTTATTTTCTAGAGTCGCAAGCGTCTCTTCCAAAGTCGTCATCCTTTTCTTTGTATATTTTAATATGCCATTAAAATTATCAAGAATTTCATTTTTCATTTTAATATGATTTTCCTTAGCTACTATTTGACTCTTTAAAACTCTTACTGTTGATTCTAATTCATTAATTTGATCCGATATCATGGCAATTTTCTCAGCTTTTAACCGATCATTTTCATCTTTCAACAATTTTGCATCTTCATAAACTTGATTGAGTTCTTCATCGATCAATCGCCCAGAGGCTTTTTCTGTACTGAGCTGTAGCGAATTTTTAATAATCTCTACAGCTTCATCGTCTAAATAGGTAATATTCTTCTTTTTTATAATATGACCTTTAAGCTCATTTTTTTTGCTACTTATTTTCTTATAAATGGTTACCTTACTTACTGAAAACATTTTTGCAACATCTAAAACTTTATACATATTTACCTACTTTTTTAAGCGATTAAAAAAACTATTTTTCTGTTCATCTTCTTCTATTAAGGAAACCAGTCCATGAATTTTTAAATCTAACTTCTGCATCCAACCAAAATCGTCTTGAATGATCTTTTGAAAATTAAGTATGGCATCGTCCTTTTGTCTGAGCTCCTTATCCAAATGGTTTAACTTTCTTTTTAGATCGACAATTTCAGTTCTTAAATCATCTCGCTTTTGTTCATGCTTTTTTAAATAATTATCTAAATGATCATCTTTAGGTTCAATTTCTTCTAGTAAAGCTTCAGTTTCCGGTTCAATCACTATTGGTTCACTAATAGTTTTGGAAAATAATATGTTCTCTAGTTTTCTGACACCTACTTCAGAAAGGTAAGTTAAATGTCTTTCTTTAGAAATATAGGGTTCTAAAGTATCAGCGTGTAATAATAATGCTTCGAATATTTTTACCTTTTCTACTGACAACATTTCTGCGACTTCACTTACTTTAAACATATGACCTCCACTGTTATTTTAATTTTATCAAAACAAATTGGCAATTACTAGTATAATATTTACAGTTAATTAACTGTAAATAGCTTAAAACTACATATAATGTGTGATATACGCTATATTTGCGTTATATTATATTTTTTTTACCTTTTTTTCATGTAAACGGGTTAAAACTCCTTACACTTTATAGAATATATTCTGATAATTCTCAAAATAGGACTGATACATGTATCAAAATGAGAAAAGTGTATCAAAAAGGGACACAATCTATAAAATTGTGTCCCAAAATAGCATTTTTATTCAACTTTTGTCCTCTTTTTACTGCTGAATGTCATATTCCTTAATTTTTCTATATAAAGTACTACGTCCAATGCCCAACGCGATTGCAGCTTGGCGCATATTCCAATTATAATACTTTAAAGCTTCTTCGATGGTTTTCTTCTCTATCACAGAAAGTGTAAACAGTTTACAGTCATTGAAAACACTATGTTTATCTTCAAATATTTCTTTTTTATCAGATGTAGTTTTAAACCTGTTTTCATCCCTGTTAACCGTATTTACAGGTATGTTTTCGTCGTTTTTCGCTACTTTATTTGCTTCTTCTTCCTCTTTTCTAAAATCATCAATTAATGCTTTTTTAAGCTGATTATGTTCTAAAAGCCTTGATATTGGTGATAACACCAATAAGATCACTTGACTTTCATCTATTTCACCATCAATTAGAATGCTTCCTGACAAATAATTTGTCAATTCCTGATTAAAATGCTCACATCCAAAGACTTCTGCATCAATTTTTGTGATTAACGTAATTCCCGCTGCAGTAGTACCAATAACTTCTTCTTTAAAGTTAATGATATTAGGCAACTGCGTTAACAGACTTTCACTTTTATAAAGTATATAACCATCCATATCTATAAGATATATTTGATGATAGTCATTTTTATATTGTCTTAATCTTTTGATGATTATAGAACAATTTTTTTTAAGAGCTAAAATGTTCACTTTCTTCTCAGATACATTTTTGTCTAAGATTTCAAATGATATATTATGTAATTTACTTCTTACCCACGAATATACAATTTCACTTGGTAAAATTTCTCTATTCAAAATTCCTTTTGTCATAAAAAGAGATCGAGCTCTACAAATTTCTGATTGCTGTTTCATATATACCTTATTTTCTGATTTTTCCAATAAATTATTTTTATTTTTACAGTATAAGATGTATATATATCTATACCGCCTAAATTTAGCCTATATTTAATTTTATCATATTTTAGATATAAATATCCAGTTAAATAAGAAAATTAAATATAGGCCTAATAAAATTACCAACATTTTACAGTTACATGATTATTTTTTGACTTTTTCCAAATATTGTAATATCACAATTTCCTTTTCCTACGAGATTTCCATCAGCCTCAATCGAAAGATCATATTCCGTTTCAATTTTTATATTTCTACCACGATAGACTTCTACAACATCTTCATGTATATGATCACCAGTAAAAACCTTTCTAAAAAGAATAGCAAATTTTGGTTTTGGCATTTTATTTATTATTACTACTTCTAGTAATTCATTATCAACTTCTGCATTAGGTGTTATTCTCATACCACCACCAAAATATTGTCCATTACCAACTGCTACTAAAAATACATTTTTTTTAAAAGTTTGATCATCAATTGTAATTTTAACTGATTTACATTTGAATTTAATTAATGAAGAAAAGGTTGCATAAATATATGCTGGAGGACCTTTAATAAATTTTTTAACATTTTCTGTTTTTTCAATAATATCACCATCAATTCCAATGCCTACTATATTTAGAAAATGGTATCCGTTAACTGATCCTGTATCTACCACTTTAGTATTTCCTAATATGATTCTATCGATTTCATCATTAACATTTTTAGTAATTCCTAACATTCTTATAAAATCATTTCCTGTTCCAGTCGGTATAATTCCCAAAGTTGTATTTGTATTATATAAACCATTAAATGCTTCAAGTAAAGTTCCATCACCGCCTACAGCTATAATATCCGTATAACCTTTTTCAACAGCTTTTCTTGATAGATTTTCAACATCTCCTTTATAAGAAGAAATTGAAATAGAGTAGGACAATTCACTTTTTTCCATTTTATCATGAATAAGTTTAATTGTATCTTTGCTTGATCCGTCACCAGCAACAGGGTTAACTATAAATTTAATTTTTCTCATACACACTCCTATATGTTTCACGTGAAACCTTTTCCCTGATTTAATCAATAGAGTATAATAAGTGTACCATAAATACACTTTTTTTTATAGAATTCTTCCTAATATGTTTCACGTGAAACATATTAGGAACATATTATATTTTTTTCAAAAGTGATTTAATAAAATACATCTTAACCGATAACTACAACCGTTGATATACCTTGCATTCGTCGAAATTTGCTCTATATTGATTTTTATATATTTTTTAGTGTCATAGTATTAATATTAAACAAAATTAAATATTAGCGATTTATCAGCGAAATATGAGATGGCAGCTTTAAAAGCTAGTAAAATTCACTTTATATTGCAAAAAATTTACATAATTTCTTTAAAAAACAATTATAAATGAAAAATTCAATGATAATTTGTATTTTTGGTAAAAAAAAAAGAAACAACTGTAAAGGTTGTTTCACGTGAAACATTACATAGAGAAATCTAGCAACTCCAATATCCTGTTTAGCTCTTCATCTGAGTAATAATTTATCTGTATTTTTCCTTTATTTTCATCATGGGTTATAGATACTTTTGTACCAAAATATGACTTAAGATGACTTTCAAATTGCTGAATGACAGGATCATTCTCTTTAATAACTACTTTTTTTGGTTTTTTATCTGTTTTAATGACTTTTACTAAATGTTCCAATTCACGAACACTAATATCTTCCTTATGAATTCGTTCTGCTAAATGAAGTCTCATTTTTGTATCACTTACTGATAAAAGAGTTCTACCATGTGCTGAGGAAATAAGACCATCACGCACATAACTCTGTATTTCAGAATCCAATTTTAATAATCGAAGTGTGTTCGTAATATAAGCTCTACTTTTACCAACAACTTTAGCCAATTTATCTTGAGTTAATTGATGATCATCTAACATATATTGATATGCTATGGCTTCTTCAATTGCATTTAAATTTTCTCTTTGAAGATTTTCAATCAAAGCTATTTCTGCAAATTCATCATCTTTTAATTCTTTAACTACAGCAGGAATATGAGTCAAACCAGCAATTTTAGATGCTCTCCATCGTCGTTCACCTGCTACTATTTCAAATTTATTTTCATCTACTTTACGTAAAACTATGGGTTGAACAACACCGTATTCTTTGATCGATTCAGCTAATTTCTCTAATTTTTCTTCTGAAAAATCCTTTCTTGGCTGATTAACATTTGGAAAAATTTTACTTATTTCAAATTCATTAACAATATTTTCCATTTCTTGTACTTCAATATCGACATGCTCTTGTACGATTAAAGCACCTAACCCTTTTCCTAATCCTCTTTTGGGTTTACTCATGATGACCTCCTACGCCAAAATTCTCTAGCTAATTTTTTGAATGCATATGCGCCTGTTGAATAAGGATCATAATAAATAATTGGCATACCATAACTAGGTGCTTCCGCAAGTCTAACGTTACGAGGAATAGCTGTTTCCAGAACTTTATCTCCAAAATGTGCTCGTACTTCTTCCATAACAAGTGTAGATAAATTTGTTCTTCCATCAAACATACTTAATACAACACATTCAATTTCCAATGATTTATTTAAATTCTTTTTAACCAAATTAAATGTGTTAATCAAAGAACTTACACCTTCAAGAGCATAATACTCGCACTGAATAGGAATTAAAATAGAATCAGAAGCAATCAAAGCATTTATGGTTAATAAACCTAATGAAGGAGGGCAATCGATAAAAATATAATCATAATCATTTCTCAAAAGGTCAATGGCACGTTTTAAACGATATTCACGACGATCCAAAGAAGATAATTCAATTTCTGCTCCAGCCAAGTCAACATTAGATGGTAGAACAAAAAGGTTTTCATATTCAGTACTCACAACAGCATTTTTGGGATCAATTTCATCTACAAGTACATCATATAAGCTTGACTCAATTTCAGATTTATTAACACCAACACCACTGGTTGAATTACCTTGCGGATCATTGTCAATAATTAAAATCTTTGCATTTCGTTTTGCAAGACAAGCACTTAAATTAATGTTAATCGTAGTTTTACCAACGCCACCTTTTTGATTGAAAATGGAAATAACTCTACCCACAAATAGCCTCCTTTAATATCTACATTTCATTTTACACTAATTTGACTGAAATTACATTAATAATAAAAATGAATAGGGAAATTTAATGATTTTCTATTTCAATTGGAAATATATTTCATAATAAAAAGATATTTCCCGGGAAATATCTTTATTTTTTTGGAATTTTAATTGTTATTTCAATATGATCTTCATGATCATTTGTATCCATAGTTACATCAGAATCCATATCTTGTATTACTTTATAAGCCTTTTTTATGGTATTCAAGTAAATAGAATGGTTCACTTTGAAAGTTGATTGCTGATGTTTCTTCTTATAGTTATTTAATACACCATCTATATATTTTTCACTGTCTTTAACATTTAATTGCTTTTTCACAATGTGCTTTAATACTTTATTTTGTAAATGATCATCTCCGAGTTTTAATAATGCTCTAGCATGTCTCTCACTTAATTTATTTACATACAGAGATTCCAAAATAGTAGGGGAGAGTTTCAATAATCTTAATTTGTTAGAAATTGCAGACTGACTTTTACCAACTTTTTCTGACAACTCATTTTGCGTTAAACCATAAGATTCTAATAATTGTCTATAAGATTCAGCTTCTTCTAAATAATTTAAATCTACTCTTTGAATATTTTCAATTAGTGCAACAACTGCAGAATCTTCATCCTCTACATCCAAAATAATTGCAGGAATAGATTTTAATTTGATATGCTGAGCTGCACGAAATCTTCTTTCACCCATAATTAATTCAAAAGAGGATTCAAAAGGTCGTACAGTAATTGGCTGTAAAATTCCATATTGCTTTATGGATTGAGCTAATTCTTCAATTGAGCTATGATCAAATATTTTCCTTGGTTGATATCGATTCGGAATAATTTGATGCATAGGAATCATGACAATATCATTTATCTTTTCCATTTTTGCTCCTTATAATGGTTTTTTAAGTGGTTTACCTGCTCTTCTAGGATATTTCTGATCTGTTTGATCCACTTTTTTTATGATCAAAAGTTTATGGTTATTTGTTGCGTCAGATGTCCTAACATCTATTATATCATGAACAACAAGATTTAGAGCTAAAAGAGCAGATTGTGATCCTTGTAGTTCTTCTTCAACTTTAGATCCTTTTTGCGCAATGAAAAAACCACCAACCTTAATAAATGGGGTACAATATTCCAACAAAACAGGTAAATCTGCTACTGCTCTTGAAACACAAACATCAAATTGCTCACGATAATTTTCATCTTGACCATAATCTTCTGCACGACCATGAATATACTCAATATCATTTAGATTCAAAGCACTACCAACTGCCTTAAGAAATTCGATACGTTTATTCAATGAATCCAGTAAAGTGATATGAAGAGATGGCATATAAATCTTCATAGGCATTCCAGGAAAGCCAGCGCCAGTGCCAACATCAATGACTTTATCATGAGGCTTAAATATATTTGATAGTAGACAAGTTAAAGAATCAGCAAAATGTTTATCATAAATTTCTTCACTTTCAGTGATACCTGTCAAATTCATTACTTTATTATATTCAACTAACATTTCCTCGAATTTTAGAAATTGATTTAATTGATTATTGTCAGGCAAAAGACCTATATTTTCAAGGTGTTCTTTCAACAAATCCCTAGACATTTTTAGATCTCCTTTTGTAATCCATATAAACTAATAAAACAGAAATATCGGCAGGGGATACACCAGAAATACGAGACGCTTGCCCAACGGAATTAGGCTGAATGGCTTTTAATTTTTGTCTTGCTTCAATTCTTAAACCTTCAACATCGTTATAATTGATGTCAATAATTTTTTTATTTTCAAGACTTTTAAACTTCTCGACTTGTCTTAATTGTTTTTCAATGTAACCTTGATATTTAATGGAAATTTCACATTGCTTCCAAATATCCTCTCTCAAATCTGGACGATTAATATCAAATTGATTGATCATATCATAAAAAATTTCAGGTCTCTTTAATAAATTTGCTATGGTAATACTATCTCTTAATTCTGAACTTCCGTTTTCCAAGAGGAAAGGATTAATATCTTTTGCTTTAATTAAAGTATTTTCAATTCTTTCCATTTCCTCTTTTATAGCTTGAACTTTATGAACAACTTTATCATATCTTTCCTTTGAAGCTAAACCAATCTGATAAGCTTTTTCCGTTAAACGTAAATCTGCGTTATCCTGTCTTAACAATAAACGATATTCTGATCTTGAAGTCATCATACGATAAGGTTCTTCTGTTCCTTTTGTCACTAAATCATCAATCAATACTCCAATATAGGCTTCTGAACGATCGAGAATAAAAGGTTCTTTATTATCAATTTTTAAAACTGCATTGATACCAGCAATTAAACCTTGGGCAGCAGCTTCTTCATAACCACTAGATCCATTAAATTGACCAGCTGAAAATAAACCATCAATATTTTTAAATTCCAAACTTAATTTTAATTGAGTAGGATCAATACAATCGTATTCAATAGCATATGCTGGCCTCATTATTTCAACATTTTCCAATCCAGGAATAGTTCTCATAAAAGCAAGCTGAACATCTTCTGGCATACTCGTTGACATACCTTGTACATACATTTCATTTGTATCTAAACCTTCTGGTTCTATAAATAATTGATGTCTATTTTTATCACTAAAACGATTGATTTTATCTTCTATTGATGGGCAATATCTTGGACCAGTACCTTCAATTTCGCCAGAGAATAAAGCAGAACGATGAAAATTTGTTTCAATAATTGTATGTGTAGTCGTATTGGTATACGTTAGCCAACAAGGCACTTGTTCAATATCTAATTGATCATTTAAAAAGGAAAAAGGTACAATTTTTTGATCCCCATCTTCACGTTGCATTTTATCATAATTTAAGGTACGGCTGTTTACACGAGCAGGAGTACCGGTTTTAAAACGACGTAAATCAATTGCATTTGTTTTGAGATTATCTGTTAATTTTAAAGAGGGTGCTAATCCATTTGGTCCTGATTGAAAAACAGCACTACCAATAAAAATCTTACCACCTAAATAAGTACCTGTTGCTAAAACAACAGCTTTTCCATGATAGATAGAACCTATTGTTGTAATGACACCTTTTACTTTATAATCTTCAATAATAATCTCACTGACCTCAGCTTGTTTCACATCCAATAGTGGGCAATTTTCCACTACTTTTTTCATCTCAATGTGATACTTTACTTTATCAGCTTGTGCACGCAAAGAATGTACAGCAGGACCTTTTGCTGTATTTAACATCTTACTTTGTATAAAAGTTTTATCAATATTAATGCCCATTTCACCACCAAGTGCATCGATTTCTCTCACAAGATGTCCCTTTCCTGTACCACCAATGGATGGATTACAAGGCATCATTGCAATTGAATCAAGGTTAATGGTTAACATTAAAGTCTTTTTATTCATTCTAGCACTGGCTAAAGCGGCCTCAACTCCAGCATGACCTGCACCAACTACAATTACATCATAGTTACCAGCAAAAAAAGTTTCCATATTTCCTCCACTATTTACCTAAACAGAAATTACCAAAAATTTCTTTTACTATATCATTTTCAATTGTTTCTCCCGTAATTTTACCTAAGGATTCCAAACAATCAAAAGTATCAACTTCTATAAAATCATAAGGCATATTATCTTGTGTTGCATGAATAGCTGCCTCAATAGATTTAAGACTTTGCTTTACAGCTTGAATATGACGAGCATTTGATAACAATTGATCATTAGATGCATGAATATCACCCTCATAAACCATATCGACAATTGCTTGTTCAACTTCAAGTATACCATCATCATTTAATAAAGATGTCTTTACAATTTTACGATCATCAAATTTATTTTCTACATGTGCCCAATCAATTTTACTTTCTAAATCAATTTTATTGACAATAATAATAGATTTTTTATTGGAAACAAGTTCGATTAGTTCTTGATCTTCTTCAGATAATTTTTCAGATGCATTTAGAACAAATAAAACCATATCAGCTTGATTAAAAATTTCCTTAGAACGTTCTACACCAATTTTCTCAATTTGATCAGATGTTTTTCTAATACCTGCAGTATCAACAATCCTAATTGGTATGCCTTGAATATTCAAATGTTCCTCAATCACATCACGGGTAGTACCTGCGATATCAGTAACAATCGCTCTAGCTTCTTTTAATAATGCATTTAATAAAGAAGATTTACCAACATTCGGTTTTCCTATAATAGCGACTTTTAAACCTTCTCTGATAATTCTACCATTATCCGCATGTTTTAATAATAAAGTTAATTCATTTTGAACCATTACAAAAGACTCTAAAATTTCAGGATAAGTCACTTCTTCAATATCTTCTTCAGGATAATCAATACAAACTTCCAAGTGTGCTACAACCTTTAATAACTCTTGGCGTATCTGATTGATTTTGCCAGAAAGGGTACCTTCAAGTTGTTGATAAGCAACATCAAATCCTTTTTCAGTTTTGGCACTAATTAAATCCATAACAGCTTCTGCTTGTGACAAATCTAATCTACCATTAAGAAAGGCGCGTTTTGTAAATTCACCAGGCTCTGCCATTTGCACATCAAACTCTAAAATATAATCAAGAACTCTCTTGATGGCAATGACACCACCATGACAGTAAATTTCTACAACATCCTCTTTTGTGTAAGTTTTCGGTGCAGCCATATATACAATCATCACTTCATCTAAAACATGATTATTTTTAACAATCTCACCAAAAACCATTTTTCTATTTTCTAACTGATTGTATGAGCTTTTTGGCTTGAAAATATTATTTGCGATGACAAAAGCATTTTCACCACTCATTCTAATTATCCCAATAGCACCTTCACCAATAGCAGATGAAATGGCTACAATCGTTTCATTTGACATAATCACACCTCATTTATTTGGATAAAATTATTATATATGGTTTTTATCTCCATTACAAATTTAACCCAGTATAAATACTGGGTCAAATAAACTTACTTATTCACTACGATTACTACTTTTCTAAATGGCTCTTCACCTTCACTCTTTGTCGTAACAAATTTGTTATTTTGAAGTGCAGAATGAATTATTCTTCTTTCGTAAGGATTCATTGGTTCAAGGGTAATACTTTTATTAATTTTCTTAGCTCTCTTTGCTAATTTGAAAGCCAATCTCTCTAATGTATCTTTACGCTTTTGTCTATAATTCTCAGTATCCAAGATTACTCTAATATAATCTTCACGATCCTTATTCACTACTAAACTCACCAAGTATTGTAATGAATCTAGAGTTTGACCTCTTCTACCAATTAAAATAGCCATTTCTGGACCATCCATGTCAATGTATAAGTTGTTTTGTTTTAATTTGACACTTAATTTAACTTCTACATCCATTGTACCCAATAATTTTAAAATGAAATCTTTTGCAATTTCTTCTATATTCATACGCTTAGTTACTCTAACTTTGGCTTCTTTTCCACCAAAGAAACCAAACAATGCTTTTTTTGGTTCTTCTAGAACTTCGATCTCTACATCTAATTCATTTGTATTTAATTGAATTAATGCTTGTTCTATTGCTTCTTCAACTGTAGTTGCAACAACTTCAACTGATTTCATTAAGCAACCTCCTTGTCAACTAACTTTTTAATAATTGGTTGTTGAATCATTTGGAATACAGAACTTACTGTCCAGTAAACCATTAAAGATGCAGGATATTTTGCACCTAAGAATAAGAACATTAATGGCATCATGTATTTCATACTTGTCATCATAGCATTATTTTGTCCTGGTTGTTGTGGTGTTGCCATTGAATTAAATGAGAAAACAGTCACAGCAGCAGTTAAAATAGGCATAATACCAGGTACTATATTTTTTGCTGATTCAGGAATAATTTTACCGAAGAATGAAATATTTGCTAATAAGTCAGGCTTTGATAAGTTTTCAATCCATAGGAATGAACCTTTTAATAAACCAGCATTTGCATTAATGATCGATTGTCCATCTGAATATATAAATACATCTGGATATAATAATACTCTAAAGAATGCTATCAATAATACCATATTAATAATCAAAGGCAAACATCCTGCTAAAGGATTTATTTTTGCTTTTTGATATAATTCCATAGTTTTTTGTTGAGCTTTTTGCTTGTCATGCTTGTATTTTTCATTGATTTTTGCAACAATTGGTGCAACCTTATTCATTTTTACTGTTGATTTTGTTTGATTAATAGAAATTGGTAACAGAATGACTTTAAGTAAAATTGTAAAAACAATAATAGCAATAGCATAATCATTAATATACTTTACAGTAATGCCTAGTAATGAACCAATAAACTTTCTAATAAAACCATCTCTTTCAACTGATTTCGTGAATTCAAAAACAGTTTCATCATTTTCAATTAACGATAAGGTCGTACCACTAATTTTGTAGAAATATGATGCTTCACCATAAGTTTCATTATTAAGAATAATATTACTTTCACTATCCGTTGTATAATTACCTGCTAAGTCAACTTCATCACCAAAAAAATGTGTTGTAACAAGCTCACCATTATCTCTTAAATAAACAATAGCTGCTTCTGGATCTAAATTATCTACTTTCCATACGCCCTCAATTGGATTACCACCACAAGAAATCAATAACATAGAAATCATCATAATGAGCAGTAAAAAACTAAGCTTCTTTTTCATGAAACTCCTCCTAAAAATTATTTTAACGGATCATAACCACCTTTAAATAAAGGATTGCACCGTAATATACGAAACACTGATTTGTAAAAACCTTTAAAAAAACCATACTTTTCAAATGCTTGTATGGAATATTCCGAACAAGTAGGCATGTATCTACAATGATTTCCTAATAATGGCGATATATTTCTTTGATAGAATTTAACAAGCCATATCATCACACTTTTCATAAAGTTCACCTTTTTAAGTCGCTTTTACTTAATGCATATACCATCGACTTCTCAACTTCCTTATAAGTAGAATCCTTTAATCTAACGCGTGCTACAAATACTATGTCATATCCTTGTTTCATTTTTTCTTCATGAGCTCTAAAGGATTCTTTCAGTAATCGCTTTACACGATTTCGAACAACTGCTTTACCGACTTTTTTACTAACCGAAAATCCTACGCGATTATAATTTTCAGTATTTTTTACATAATACATCACAATATGCTTATTTACAATTGACTTACCTTTTTTATAAACATGATTAAACTGACGCGTATTTCTCAATTTTTGATTGATCAATGTTGGCCTCCAAAATCAATACAATTGTAAAAAAAGACCACTTCCGCGGCCTTATGCACTTAATCTCTTTCTATTCTTTGCTCTACGTGATTTTAATACATTTCTACCAGCTTTAGTTTTCATTCTCTTTCTAAAACCATGCTCTTTCTTTCTTTGTCTAGTCTTAGGTTGTAATGTTCTTTTCATAGCTACCACACCTCCTTAAATAAATTTCTATTTAAATGAGATTAACATAACTGTGCCCAAGTTACAAATTATGTCATCATCTAAATTCTTTTCATAAACATTGCCTGTAAATTATACCTAATCAAATTTTGTATGTCAAGATAATATATTGATTTTATACTCAAGTCAGTAATATTCAGTTGTATTCTTCTATATTATACCTATTCTTAAGTCTATTAGATATATTTTTTTAAGAAATATTATGTTTTATTTTTAATATCAAATTATTCATTTTTCTGATTGATTCTTAAAATTTATTGCTTTATAGGTAATTCAATAACAAAAGTTGCACCTTTATCTTCATTATTGAAAGCATAGATTTTACCATGATGCTTCAAAATAATATCTTTACTTATAGAAAGTCCTAAGCCAGTTCCTGAATCCTTTGGTTTAGTCGTAAAACCAGAATCAAATATTTTTTCTATTAATATAGGATCAATGCCTGAACCATCATCTCTTATGGATATTTTAATAAAATCTTCTATCATTTCTGTGGTGATACTAATATTTCCACCTTTTTCAGTTGCTTGAATACCATTGACAATAACATTCATAAAAACCTGATTCAACATGCTAGGAAAACAACTTATTTCCGGTATTTTTCCATAGTTCTCATGTATTGTTAATTTATTTTTCCATAAGTTTGAAGTTAAAACCAATACACTGTGAATGCCTTCATGTACATCAGCAGTTTTAAATTCTGCTTGATCTATCCTTGAAAAGTTTCTAAGGTTTCTAATGATTTCATTAACTCTCGATGCTGCATCTATTGTAATTTTGTTACTTTTGAGTAGCTTTTCAATACTTTTGTATGCCCCAGAATAGTCTTCTGTTTGAATTTGCTTCTCAAGTTTTAACAACATCATATCGATCATTTGTGTATTACTTGATACGGCACCAAGAGGCGTGTTAATTTCATGGGCAATTGCAGCAGTCAGTTGTCCCATTGAAGCCAATTTTTCTGACTGTACCAATCTGTCTTGTGCTTTTTGCAAAGCTAATTGTGATTGTATCAATTCATCATTTTGAGAATCCAACTCTTCATTTTGTGCAAACAGTTCTTCCTTTTGATTTTCCAACTCCACATTCTGATCTTCAAGTAAATCTCTCTGCGCTTCTAATTCTTGATTTTGTGCAAATAATAATTCTTGAGATTCATTTAATCTTCTCATAATGATATTGGAATGATGAATTAGCTCATAAATTTCTTTAGGTGGTCTTTTTTGTTCAATCTTAATCGTAGAATCTATCACCTCGTTTTCAGAGATTTTTTTTAATTGATCATTTAAGTCTTGAACAGGTTTAAGTATTTTAAAGGTTACAGGTGTAAGAATTATTTTTACGATAATGAAAACAATAATGGCAATAAAACCAAATAGACCAATTACTGAACTAAAAACTACATATAGAACATCTTGATTTAAATTTGTTTTAATATAACCTATGACTTTATCTTCATTATAAATAGTTATTTCACTTGAAATATGATCCATTTCATTAAATTTCGATGATTTTATGTTTAAAGGCACTGAAAATTCGTTTTGATCACTTATAATCATTTCAACATTAATCCAATCGAAATGAAGTGTTTCACTAACAGGCAACAGTTTATCTAAAGACTGTACACTCTGAACCATTGCATACATAATTTGTTTTTTTTCAGTTTCATTAATGGATTCTTCTTCAGAACCACTGACATATATTTCAGATGTTGAAAATTCTGCCATTTGTGCATTGAAAGTAGCCATATCCTCTTCAGACATCTGAGTGAAGATATCATTGCTATCTTGATTGCCATATTCTTGCTGAATTAAAATACTGTAATCCGTATTCATAAAATCTTTTGCAAAGACATAATCATTCATTCGATCATCAATTTGACTTCTAACATTACTAATTTTGTTAAAATTTTCAACAATACTTTTGTTGACCGTATTCGTAAATAACTGACCAATAGGTTTTACAATTAATGTCACAATCAATAAGACTAAACACAAAGTAATGAGAATTGAAAAAAAAGATGATGACATTAAAGCACCTTGTACACGTTTTTTTAATGATTTTTTAAATTTTCTATTCATAAGCCACCTCATAATAAGTATACTACTTATATATATTTAAAAACTAATTTTATTTATTTTTTTTGCTTTCTTAATGTTATTTTAATTTATCTTGTATATAATTTATGACATAATA
>JAFGVN010000143.1 GCA_016937975.1 Clostridia bacterium | reverse complement strand
GCATCATCTCCATCATTCACTTGCGTTCCCAATATTGAATTTAAAGTTTTAATAACTGTGCCATATGAGTTTACAAGTTTTGTATAATATTTAGCAGCTTCGGTTTGTCTTTGAGCACCTTTACTTGATATTTGGATTGCACCATACTTCATCATTTGTTCTTGAAGTTTTGAAAGCTCCACTTTCATGAAAGCAGCTTGTTGGATTAAATTGTCAACTAATTCTGATTTGGTCTCATCGACCGATGAAAAAAGCGACCGAAGTCGCTCATATTCAAAAACCATCATATTATCAATAACTGTAGAATTGCTTAATTTCATATTTTTGTTTTGTTTTTTGCAATTTCGTATGCTTTAGTAAGTTCTATAGTAAACTCATTCGACAATATTTTATTTTCATATTTATTAATATTGCTTAAATAAAAGCCCCATCGATTGCGATCTTCATCATATGCTTTTCTGATATCAATACAAACTTTTATTTTTAAAATATCATATAATTCTTCAATTATTACAATTAAAAAATCAAAGAAGTGATTTAGATTTTTTTCTATAGTTGTATAATCAATAGCTTTGATAGTAGAATGTCCTATACCGTGGTTTCTCATATCAACAAAATTGCTAATTATTTCTATATTTGATTTCTCTGAAAAGAATCTAAATACTCTTTTACATAGTTCTCTTAGTTTAAAACTGTTGTTTAATATGTTGGGCATTGTTCCATCTATGACTATTAAATCGTTTTTATATTCACTAAAACTCCTGAATAAAGTTCTTATTGAGAATGTATCTTCTTTTATACTATTTATGTTGAATAGGTTAGCAAATAAAATAATAAATGATCGAAATGTTGCGTCTTCCATTGTCATACCGATTTTAATGAAAGGGTTGATAAGAGCATTGTCTTCATTTTTACTGATTAATGAGATTAGCGATTTATGTAAATAAGGTAATGCTGCACCATAACTTGAAATAGTTAATGCATCTTCTACTAACAATGCAAATTTTTTTAGAAAGTCTTTTTCCTTATCATTCAAATTTAAATGTGAAGTACTATTTTTAATTTGATTATTTATAACTTCATCTATTGTATCTTGATTAGAATAAAAATTATCCATATACAAACCTCAGTTTCAAAATTTTTTCCTTGCATATTTTAAACGTCCCCCTACGCGGTACCCTTCACATATAATTTATTGGCATTGGGGAGGGGGTTATAAAATATATTCTGTATAGTAATTTACTGCTATTCCCTTTTTGTTTGCTTCATTTTGCTTTCTCAGCAAGTACAAAGGATGCCAAGGTTCTCCTGTTTGCGATTTACCACCTAAATAGTACCAATCTGAAGTAGAATAATTAATTCTTAGAGCATCAACAGCTGTAAAACAATTGTTCCTTAAATATGGAAATCTATTTATGTTATTTCCCCACATGGCGTAAAGTCTTACATTAGGATATTGTTTGATGATTTTCTCAATTTCAAGAAGATTACTACTATGGATAGTATGGTTTATTATTGAATGTAATCCAGCTGGATTCGTTGATCTTTGAGGATATATATTCAACATAATCCATCCAGTATATCCTAGTCTGTTTGAAATAGATGCAACTTCTCTTAATGTTGGGTCGAGTTTAGTTGGTGCCGCATAACTAGGATTAATTCCAAATACTATAAAAGGATTGTTTCCCGTCACGTCACCAAGAACGTACCTTTCTAAATTTGTTGCTGAATTGACATAAATCCAAGCCATTACATCATCACCTTTTATCCTTTAAATAGATATCAGAAATGTGCTCCATAAAATACTGAGCACCCCATCTTTGTACATCAGCGTGTCCTCTAGGTGATTTTCTATTAATTTTTTCAAAATACTGTTCAAACTTATCACGATATTCATCTAATGTAATCTCATGATTGACTAGTTCATTAAGTGAAAACCCACGATTTTGATTAATTGTATACATTACATTAGAAGCCATTATATCAGGTCTTTGAATGTTTGGATAGTTCTTTTCCATCCATTCAACAAATCCTTGTTGATACTTTTTTTTATTCTCTTTAGTAATATGAATCTTACTCATATTATCCACCCCGTTTTTTATTTAATTATACCAAAGTTATAATACAAATACGAGGTTATCTTGGAATTAAGTTCCCATCGTTATCAAATTCTTTTTCTTTTGAGAAACGATTGTGTTCTTTGTTGTGACAATCCTTACAAAGAAGTTCTAAGTTCTCTTGATTTAAACTTACTGATGTATCTGCTACGTTATCAATAGTAAGTCTTATTTTATGATGCACTTCTTCACCTACACGCTTGCAACGTTCACATCTACCATCTTGCTCCTGGTACTTGATTTGTCTTGCGACTTGCCATGCTGCAGATTTATAGAAGTTGTGCAGTATCTTAGGTTTCTTCATAAAGACGTTTTAACTGTTCAGCTTTACCTTTTACATGTTCCCATTTCACTGGTAAATCAACTCTACCAAAATGTCCATACCTTGCTAAATCTTTGAATTTAACATTTGATAGATCAAGTTCTTTTTTCATTGATCCTGGTTTGAAATTAAATACATGCTCTACAAGGCTTTGTATTTCACTGTCATCTGTTACGCCTGTATCAAAGGTGTTCACCAAGATACTTGTTGGCTCTGCAACACCAATCGCATAGCTTAAGCACACTTCGCAGTGTGTCGCTAAATTTGCCGCTACAACGGCTTTTGCTACAAATCTTGAATAGTAAGCCGCACTGCGATCAACCTTG